>CALPQA020000018.1 GCA_943325595.2 Auritidibacter sp. Marseille-P8566 | reverse complement strand
GATTTAGATAATAAGGTGGTTTCTGTTGGAGAATTGGAAATTCAAATTGGTAAGTTGACTGATAAAATTCAAAACACTTCATTAGAATTAGATGCTTTTGCCAATTCAATCCGAGAAAATCGTTTAAAAGCGGTTCCGATGCTATCTGAAAAATTAATAGTTATTTTAGAACAATTGGGTATGCCAAATGTTCGATTTAATATGGAATTAAAAGCAACAGATACCTATTTAGCAAACGGTAAAGATGAATTGCAATTTTTATTTTCAGCGAATAAAGGTTCTGACTTTGGGTTGTTAAAAAAAGTCGCTTCTGGAGGAGAATTATCCCGAATCATGCTGGCTACAAAAGCAATCTTAGCGCAATATTCTAATTTGCCGACCATAATTTTTGACGAAATTGACACGGGTGTTTCAGGGGAAATTGCTAATAAAATGGGAAATATCATGAAGGAAATGAGCGTTTCTATGCAAGTGTTTTCAATTACCCATTTGCCACAAATTGCAGCCAAAGGCAAGTCGCATTTTAAAGTTTTTAAAACTGTTCAAGACGAAAAAACGATTTCCGAATTAAAGCTGCTTTCTTCGGAGGAAAGAATTGTAGAAATTGCAGAAATGCTTTCGGGTAAAGACATATCAGAATCTGCTTTAAATCATGCAAAAGCCCTATTAAATTAAATATTTTTTTACTTTTGCAAAACATACCATTAAATAATCACACAAACGAATAAAAAAAAATGATTATAGAACCTAGAATGAGAGGATTTATTTGCTTAACAGCGCACCCAAAAGGTTGTGAGCAAAGTGTTAAAAATCAAATTGAATATATAAAATCAAAAGGATCAATTGAAGGAGCCAAAAAAGTTCTGGTTATTGGTGCTTCTACAGGTTTTGGATTGGCATCAAGAATTACAAGTGCTTTCGGTTCAAACGCTTCTACAATAGGAGTATTTTTTGAAAAACCACCATCCGAAGGAAAAACGGCCTCTCCAGGTTGGTACAATTCTGCGGCTTTCGAAAAGTTTGCAAACGAAGCAGGATTGTATGCAAAAAGTATCAATGGTGACGCATTTTCTAAAGAGATAAAACAACAAACTATCGATTTGATAAAAGCAGATTTAGGTCAAATTGATTTAGTAATATATAGTTTGGCTTCGCCAGTGCGTTTAAATCCAAATACAGGAGTTTTGCACCGTTCGGTTTTGAAACCTATTGGAAGTTCATTCACAAATAAAACAGTTGATTTTCATACTGGAATAGTATCAAACATTAGCATTGAGCCTTGTAACGAAGATGACATTGCTAATACTGTAGCTGTTATGGGTGGTGAAGATTGGTCGATGTGGATGGAAGATTTAAAAGCAGCCAATTTATTGGCTCCAGGTGCAAAAACAGTTGCGTATTCTTATATTGGGCCTTCATTGACTGAAGCAGTTTATAGAAAAGGTACAATCGGTCGTGCAAAAGATCACTTAGAAGCAACCGCTTTTTCCATAACTGATAGTTTGAAATCTATCGGTGGAAATGCCTTTGTTTCAGTAAATAAAGCATTGGTAACCCAAGCTAGTTCTGCAATTCCAGTCATTCCATTGTATATTTCTTTATTGTATAAAATAATGAAAGAAGAAGGAATTCATGAAGGTTGTATCGAACAAATTCAACGTTTGTACCAAAACAGATTGTATACAGGTTCTGAAATTCCTACAGATGAAAAAGGAAGAATTCGTATTGATGATTGGGAAATGAGAGCTGACGTTCAAGAAAAAGTTGCTAAATTATGGGAGCAAGCAACAACCGAAACGTTGCCAGCAATAGGTGATTTAGAAGGTTATAGAAAAGATTTCCACAACCTTTTTGGATTTGGATTCGAAGGTGTAAATTATGATGCAGACACCAATGAAGTAGTTGGTATTTCAAGTATAGTTTAATAAACAACAAATAGTATTAAGCCACAGATTCATTGATTTTTAGAAATATAATCTTTGAATCTGTGGTTTTTTAATTTATAATAATCGAATATATGTATAATTTATTAAAAGGGAAACGAGGAATTATTTTTGGGGCGTTAGATGAGAATTCAATTGCTTGGAAAACTGCCGAACGAGTTCATGAAGAAGGAGGAATTTTTGTTTTGACCAATGCTCCAGCTTCAATCCGAATGGGAACTATTGATGTATTGGCTCAAAAAACAAATTCTCAAATAATTCCTGCAGATGCTACTTCCGTTGAAGATTTGGAGAAATTAGTTGACAATGCGATTGAAATATTAGGAGGAAAAATAGATTTTGTATTGCATTCTATAGGTATGTCTGTAAACGTGAGAAAGGGAAACCATTATACCAATCAGAATTATGATTTTACAGAAAAAGGTTGGAATGTTTCGGCCGTTTCTTTTCACAAAGTGATGCAAGTACTTTATAAAAAAGAAGCAATGAACGAGTGGGGGAGTATTGTCGCTTTAACCTATATGGCGGCGCAACGAGTTTTTCCAGATTATAATGACATGGCCGATAATAAAGCCTTTTTAGAATCAATAGCGCGTAGTTTTGGATACTTTTTTGGTAAAGATAAAAAAGTGCGAGTAAATACTATTTCTCAATCGCCAACACCAACAAAGGCGGGTCATGGCGTAAAAGGATTTGATGAATTTATTGCTTATTCGGATGCTATGGCTCCGCTTGGAAACGCAACGGCATTGGATTGTGCCAATTATACAGTTGCCATGTTTTCTGATTTAACTAAAAGAGTAACCTTGCAAAATTTATACAATGATGGAGGTTTTTCAAACATGGGTGTAAGTGAAGCTGTATTGAAACGTTTTTAACGATTCCTTTTTCAATACTATTGTGAAAGCCATCAACTAAATGTTGGTGGTTTTTTTATTTATAAAGTTTATCTTTGTTAAATATAAGTATAAACATAGATTCAAAAAAGATGTATTTTTCATTAATTATTCCTGTTTTCAATCGACCTGACGAAATAAATGAACTTTTAGAAAGTTTGACAAAATCTGATTTCAAAGAAGAATTTGAAATCGTTATTGTCGAAGATGGTTCTACTTTACCATGTGAAAATGTAGTAGAACTTTATAAAAGTAGACTAAATATTTCCTATTATTTAAAATACAATTCAGGACCTGGCGACTCAAGAAATTTCGGAATGAATTTGGCAAAAGGAGATTATTTCCTCATTTTTGATTCGGATTGTATCATACCAAGTAACTATTTATCAGAAGTTTCAAAACAATTAAAACTTCAACACGTAGATTGTTTTGGAGGTCCTGATAAAGCATTGCCTACTTTTTCAAACATACAAAAAGCAATTAATTTTTCAATGACCTCATTTTTGACAACTGGAGGAATTCGGGGAGGTTCAGAAAAAATTGACCGGTTTCAACCTCGAAGTTTTAATATGGGATTGTCAAAAAAGGCTTTCCAAGCTTCTGGAGGTTTTGGAAATATACATCCTGGTGAAGACCCAGATTTGTCCATTCGATTGTGGAATTTAGGATTTGAAACCAAATTATTTCCAAATGCTTATGTGTACCATAAACGCAGAATTGATTGGGATAAATTTTATACTCAAGTAAATAAATTTGGCAAAGCACGTCCGATTTTAAACAGTTGGTATCCTGAGCATAATAAATTGACATATTTTTTCCCAACGATTTTTATTTTGGGATTTTTCGTTTCCATAGCATTATTGATTTTTTCTCAAGATTTACCTCTAAAATTATATTTCCTTTATTTCTTCATTTTGTTCGTTGTAGCTTCAATTCAGAATAAAAATCCTCTAATTGGTTTTTTGGCTGTTCGCGCAACTTGGAAACAATTTCTTGGATATGGGTTGGGATTTTTAGTGTCATTTTTTAAGGTTGTACTTTTAAAACAAAAGCCTGAAACTGCATTTCCTGAATTATTTTTTAAAATATGACAAAAATTATCGGTTTAACAGGTGGAATTGGAAGCGGAAAAACGACAATTGCAAAACACATTGAAGCGTTAGGAATCCCTGTTTATATTGCTGATGAAAAAGCTAAAATAATTTTAGAATTACCCGAAACCTTGAAAGCAATTAAACTAGCTTTTGGACTCCAAGTTTTTGAAGATGAGAAACTTAATAAAAAAAAACTTTCAGCTTTAGTTTTTAACAATCCCAAAATGTTAAAGCTATTAAATCAAATTGTACATCCTGCAGTAAAATTAGATTTTGAGAATTGGCTAAATGCCAATAAAGAACATCCAATTGTGGTAAAAGAGGCCGCTATTTTATTTGAAAGCGGAAGCTATAAAGACTGCGATGCAATAATTACAGTTGTGGCGCCGTTAAATAGCAGAATTCAACGTGTAATTCAGAGAGATAAAACGGATATTGACTCAGTTATGACTAGAATTAACAACCAATGGACAGATGAAATGCGCATTTTAAAGAGTAATTATGTAATTGAAAATGAAGATATTAATAAAGCGTGTGCGCAAACTGAAAATATCATTAAAATGTTACTGAATCAATAATAATTTTGGTATTTGTTAATGTTTGGTTAATATATTCATTGTATAACTGTTAAAATGTTAAATTTGTATAGATGAATAAAATATTTTTCCGTTTATTAATTGTTTTAATGAGTTTATCCCTGATAGGGATAATTTTGGTGCAAGTATACTGGTTTGATTCTTCATTTAAAAATAATGATGAACAATTCCGTTTTCACGTTCAACAAGCTATTGGAAATGTTTCAAATAAATTACAAAAACAAGAAGCATATAGTTTTTACGATAAGTATAATAGATACAAGGACAGTACAGGAAAAGCACCTCAAAAGAAAGATTTATTAGAATTTTATTACGTTCAGAAAAATACGAGAACAAATGAAACAATAATATATTCAAACAGCATTATAGCCGAGGATTATTCAATTTCCTCATCTGTTTTTAATAAGAAAATTGATAGTGTGAAATTGAAAAATTTCTCTTCAAAAAGAACAACAGAAGTTTATAATAATAATGCTATTGATAATTCAACTGTCCAGAATACTTTGATTCCCGATTCAAAAACACAAAAATCTGGAAGTTTAGATATTTTAGACAATGCACAATTTGAAATTTTTTTCAAAGACATAGCTGCGGCAATGCCAATTGAAGAAAGAGTTTCTAAAGAATCAATTCGGAAGTTATTATCAAACGAATTAGATGAATTTGGTGTCAAAACACCATTTGAATTTGGAATTTATGGAAATGGTTTGGCTACAAAAATCAAGTCAGACAGATTTAAGTTTGATAAGTATACAACCTATTCTATTCCAGTTTTTACAGATAATGAGGGGAATAATAATTATCAATTGCTAGTTAGTTTTCCTCACAAAAAGAAGTTTTTGTTTTCGGAATTACTTGGAATTACAATATTGTCAATTGTATTTACATTGATTATTATTATTGCCTATTCAAGTGCTTTGAACCAATTGATTCGTCAACGTCAGATTTCTGAAATAAAAACAGATTTTATTAATAACATGACACACGAGTTTAAGACTCCGATTGCAACAATAAATTTAGCTTTGGATGCTATAAAAAATCCAAAAATTATCGACGATAAAGAAAAAGTGCATCGGTATCTTCAAATGATTCGAGATGAAAATAAAAGAATGCATGCGCAAGTTGAAAATGTACTTCGTATATCTAAATTGGAGAAAAAAGAATTAGAAATTGGCAAAGAATCTAATAATATTCATGAAACTATTGAAGAAGCAATAGAACATGTTAATTTGATTATTGAAGACAGACAAGGAACAATTACAACGCATTTTGAAGCCAATAGAACAACAGTATTATTAAATGATGTTCATTTTACAAACGTTTTGGTAAATATTTTGGACAATGCTATCAAGTATTCTCCAGGAATTCCAAAGATTGATATTTTTACAGAAAATGTAAAAGATTTTGTAATTATAAAAATAAAAGATGAAGGTGCCGGAATGAGTAAAGTGGCACAAAAACGAATCTTCGAAAAATTCTACCGAGAACACACCGGAGATTTACATAATGTTAAAGGACACGGACTTGGATTAGCTTACGTTAAAAGGATTGTAGAAGATCATAACGGCGAAGTTTTTGTTGAAAGTGAAAAAGGAAAAGGAAGCACGTTTATTATAAAATTACCACTAATTAATTAATTATTATGGAAACAGAGAACAAAAAAATTCTTTTAGTAGAAGACGACCAAAATTTCGGAGCCATTTTAAAGGACTATTTAATGCTAAATGATTTTGATGTTGTATTAGCAAAAAATGGTATGGAAGGCTTTGAAAAATTTAAAAAAGACACATATGATTTGTGTATTTTAGATGTAATGATGCCTTATAAAGACGGTTATACTTTAGCCAAAGAAATTAGAGAAAAAAATAAAGAAGTGCCAATTATTTTCTTAACCGCAAAATCTATGAAAGAAGATGTGCTTAAAGGATATAAAGTTGGTGCCGATGATTATTTGAACAAACCATTTGATTCGGAGGTTTTACTTATGAAAATCAAAGCAATTATTCAAAGAAAATCATCTGATACTAAAACGGATGTAACCAAGTTTGAATTCCAAATTGGTAACTTTCATTTGAATTCAAAATTGCGTTTCTTGACTTTTAAAAATGAAGAACCAATAAAATTGTCTCCAAAAGAAAATGAATTGCTAAAATTGCTAGTGCTTTATGAAAATGATTTAATGCCTAGAGAATTAGCATTAACAAAAATCTGGAGAGATGATAATTATTTTACGTCAAGAAGCATGGACGTATATATTGCCAAACTAAGAAAGTACTTAAAACCAGATGAAAATGTAGAAATACTAAACATTCACGGTGAGGGCTTTAGATTGGTTGTTAAAAATAAAGTTGCTGCCCCAGTTGCAGTATAAAAAATTAAAAGCTTCGAGAAATCGGAGCTTTTTTATTTCCAGTTTAATTCCAATGCGAAACAGTGTTTATCTTCTTTAGTAACACTAAAAACGGTTTTGTTTTGAGAATCATTTTCATGAATTGAAACGCAATCATTCAGAGATAATTCTTTCATGAAATTCATTTCAAAATTGGCAATTTTTTGATTTAAAATTAATTTTGTTGGAATAAAATCCAAACACCATTCTAAATATTTTACATTATTAACGTGGTTTACAATGTCTAAATCAGATAGGACAACTTTTTTTTGACAAACAAGTTCTGTATCTCCATTGACATTAATTTTAGAAAACGATTCATTAGTAGCTTTGTTTTCTGGGAAAAGTTCAAAATGAGAAAAAGGCAAAGCCAATTGTTCTGGTCTACGAGTTTTGGTATTAAATACAGCCCAAAATGTTTCTGAACCCACTAATTTGTTCCCATTTACATAAAGTTCGAGCGCCCGAACGGAGCGTGAATTTTCAAGAGTATTTATCCAAGTTTTAACAGTAACGGTATCTTTCCATTTTGGTAATTCTGTTATTTCTACTCGCATTCTACTTAAAACCCAAGCTTGGTCAAATTCCTGCATATCCGAAAAACTAATTCCTCCAATTTCAGAATGTGCTGCAGCGGTTAACTGTAACAAATTACATAAATCGGTGTATTTTAAATACCCATTTGGAGTGCACTGCGTGAAATTGATTTCCCAATCTTTGCTGAATATGGAAGTGAAATTCGGTGAAATAGGCATAAAAATAATTATGAATTATGAATTATGAATTATGAATTATTGAAGCTATGTAATCCGTAACCTTGTTCTGATTTTCAAGATAATCAAACCATTTTGTAGTTTCATTTCTTTTGAACCAAGTTAGTTGTCGCTTTGCAAATCTCCGTGTATTTTTCTTGATTTCTTCAATGGCAAATTCTAAAGTTATTTTTCCTTCAAAATAATCAAATAATTCGCGATAACCAACCGTTTGTAAAGCATTTAAGTCTTTGTTTGGAAATACTTTTTCGGCTTCTGCCAATAAACCTTCACTTACCATAATTTCAACACGCTGGTTAATTCTATCATAAATCACGCTTCTATCTGCTTCTAAGCCGATAACAATAGGAATGAAGTTTCGTATATTATTTTTCTTATTCATGAAAGAAGAGTAGGGCTTTCCTGAACCAATGCAAACTTCTACAAACCGCATCATTCGTTGTGGATTTTGTAATGTTTGGGGATTTTCTATGCTAATAGATTTATAATAGTCGGAATCTAATTCTTCTAGTTTTTGTTGTAAATAGGCAATTCCAAGTTTTTCATAATCGTCATTTACTTGTTCGCGAACGGCGCTTTCAATTTCTGGAAATGCATCGAATCCTTTTAACACAGCATCCACATATAAACCAGAACCACCAACAAGTATTGCAAAATCGGAAGTTTTATAGAGCTCATCGAGTTTTGCAATGGCTTCTTTTTCGAAATCACCAACGGTATAATTTTCAAAAATGGACTTGTTATGAATAAAATGATGCGTTGCTTCGGAAAGTTCTTTATCGTTGGGAACGGCAGTTCCAATTGTCATTTCCTTGAAAAATTGTCGGCTATCACATGAAATTATTTCGCATCCAAAATGGTTTGCCAAAGCAATACTCAAGGAAGTTTTCCCTATTGCTGTTGGCCCTACGATGGTTATTAAATACTTCATTAGTTGTTAAATTTTAGCCCAGACCTGCCCGCCGGCAGGCAGGTAGCTCCAAAAAATTAAAATTTTATAATTTTCAAATATTTACTTCTTCGGATGTGACTTTGTATTATGTTTCTCGTATCCCGATTATTTTGCATTGGAATTAGGATGTTTTTCAGAATCTCGATTTTGTGAATTTGATAGTTTAAATCGTAAAAAGTATATCCTTTATAAACACCGTTTTCGATTAATACTGCACTTCGCTCACTTATATTTCGACCTTTATCGGTGACAATCATATTTTGACTCTCAAAACTATTTTTGTTTACAAATTCCCGAACTCTTGCATTGTATTCTTCGGGAGAGATTTCACCAATGCAGGCGCCATCACATTCTTTTATTTTATATTGAAAACAGGCTTCTTTCGTGACATATAAACCCGTAAATTTTTGACATAATTTGTAATCGGCGGTAATTCTGAACAACGTATCTTTTGCTTCTTGAAGGGTCGTGAAAGAGGTTATTTCTTTGCGACGACCATCCGTTTTTTGAATTTTTAAGTTCAAATATCCTTTTTTATCGGCTTCAACATACAAAGCCAAATTGAAGATATTTTTACGCTGCGCCCTGTTGTATATGGGTTTGTTAATTTTAATCTCTTCGCTTTCTTTTAATAATGCAATTAATTCGCTTCCCGTTTCTTCATAGGTTACGGTAAAAACTTCTGCTTGAATTTTCTTCGATTTTACATCAATTCCTGTAAAATGTTGGTTGATTCGTTTTTTAATATTTTTACTTTTTCCAATATAAATGAGTTTTCCAGCTTCATTATGAATGTAATAAACACCAGTTTTTGAAGGTAAATTCTCAATAATGGAATATAATTTTGGAGCTATTCCTTTTTGGATTTCAGTTTTAATCAATTCGGCTACAATTACTTTTTCAGTGTCTTTTGCTAAAAGCAATTGGAATAATTTTACGGTTGCCAATGCATCGCCACTCGCGCGGTGTCTATCAGCCATTGGAATTCCAAGTGCGCGCACTAATTTTCCTAAACTATGAGAAGTTTGTTCGGGTAATAATTGTTTGGATAATTCAACGGTACAAAGTGTTTTTTGGTTGAAATCGTAACCTAAACGACGAAATTCAGTTCTCAAAATTCGATAATCAAAAGAGGCGTTATGGGCAACTAAAACACAGTCATTTGTAATTTCAATTATACGTTTGGCTACTTCAAAAAACTTAGGAGCGCTTTGTAGCATTGCATTGTTGATACCTGTTAGTTTTACAACAAAGGGTTGAATCGGAATTTCAGGATTTACCAAACTGATAAATTGATCCACAATTTCGTGGCCGTCGAATTTATAGATGGCGATTTCGGTAATTCCCTCTTCGTTGAATTGTCCTCCAGTGGTTTCTATGTCGAGTATAGCGTACATTTTCAATATCAATTTCAAAAATCAATGGCAATTTCAATACTAAAACTAAAAATCAATTTTAAAATTGAAAATTGTAATTGCCATTGTAATTGTTATTGAATTATTTTTTGTTGTTTATCATTTTTGATGCGATTGCAATAAGTTCTTCAACTTCATTCAAAAGCCATTTTCTTTCTTCAAAATTCCCCGTTTTTATGTATTCGAGTACTTTTAAAGTATTTCTTGATTCTTTTAATTCCTTCACAGACAAAGAAACTTTAAAAATAAAGTCTTTACCGGTTATTGTTCCTTGAGCTTCGCCATAATTTAAGGAAGAACTTCCCGAAGATCTAATTAGTTGATTTTTATAATAATCGACTTCATAAGATTTTTCTAATTTTCTAACAAATAAAATACATTCTCCTGCAAACCTAACTAATCGGTCCTCGAAATTAAATATTTTTTCAAAATTAGGTTCATTAACTTCCATTTATTGTATTTTTTTTGATTGGTTTATATTTTTTAATTACAATTGCTATTTATAATGCTTTTGCCATTGCCATTGATATTGATATTGATATTGCCATTGACGCTTCTGTTAATTTTCTAATCACCTTTCTAAAAAAAATTATCGTCCTCCAAAGATACTACTTCCAATGCGAACCATTGTACTTCCGCACGAAATTGCAAGTTTATAGTCACCTGACATTCCCATTGACAAAGTGTTCATTTGACAATTTTCAGTGTTAAGATTTTGCAACTTATCAAAAATAGATTTCAAATGTTCAAATTCTTTCTTGATTTGAATTTGGTTCTCTGTAAATGTTGCCATTCCCATTAAACCCACAATTCGAATGTTTTTATATATTTCGTTATTCTGAGTAATGAAGCGTATAATTCCAGCTAATTCTTGTTCATCCAAACCAAACTTTGTTTCTTCTTCTGCAATATGAATTTGTAGCAAACAATTAATAATTCTGTTGTTCTTTAGGGCCTGTCTGTTGATTTCGTGAAGTAATTTCAAACTATCAACTCCGTGAATCAAACTTACGTAAGGCGCCATGAATTTCACCTTATTCGTTTGAATATGCCCAATCATGTGCCATTGAATGTCTTTGGGCATTTGTTCCCATTTCTCGGTCATTTCTTGGATTTTATTTTCTCCAAAAATACGTTGGCCAGCATTATAAGCTTCCATTAAATCAGCAAAAGGTTTGGTTTTTGAAACAGCAACAAGGGTTACATGTTCAGGTAGCGATGATTTTATTTTGAGTAAATTTTCTTTTATTGACATATAAATTTCAATTAAGAAAGGAATTGTTTTGCGATTTTCTCTGCTTTTTTACTTTCGCTATAATCATAGAAACCTTCACCCGATTTTGAACCTAGTTTTCCAGCGCGCACCATATTTATTAAAAGCGGGCAAGGAGCATATTTAGGGTTTTTGAAACCATCATACATCACATTTAAAATGGCTAAACAAACGTCAAGTCCAATAAAATCGGCTAATTGTAAGGGTCCCATCGGTTGTCCCATTCCTAATTTCATAACCGTATCAATCTCATAAACACCAGCTACTTTATTGTATAAGGTTTCAATCGCCTCATTTATCATTGGCATCAAAATTCTATTGGCAACAAATCCTGGATAATCATTCACTTCAACGGGAGTTTTACCTAGTTTTTCAGACAATTCCATGATGAATTTCGTAACTTCATCGGAGGTATTATAGCCACGAATAATTTCTACCAATTTCATAATTGGCACAGGATTCATAAAGTGCATTCCGATAACTCTTTCAGGATGAGCAACTACAGATCCTATTTGAGTAATTGAAATAGAAGAAGTATTGGT
>CALPQA020000017.1 GCA_943325595.2 Auritidibacter sp. Marseille-P8566 | reverse complement strand
ATTGATACTCTTCCTTCTACTATTTGATTTTTGAGGATGCTTAAATAGTGTTCTTTTTTCAGGATTTAGTATTCAATCGGAATGTTGTTATGGAAATGGGAAGCATCTTCAAAAAACAATGCAAATACTTTCCTAGTGCGCAGGCAGTAGCTCAGAGCATGGGTATCATTTTTTTATTTGCTAATTGGGATGTTTCTGATTGCTTTTATTAATAGCTGGTGCCTATAAACGTCAAATGTCTGAAAGTCGAATGTCGAAAGGCAGAAAGGATTGTGCTATGAAAAGATTAGGGCATCGGCTATTGTGAAAGCAATTACTTCTCTCCGTTGTGGCAAATGAAAAATGATACTCTTGCTGGCTCTTTTGGTTTTGTGGGTGCCCGAAAGTAATTGTGAATTGAGAATTATTAATTATGAATGTAGTTGTTATGAATAGGAAAAGGCACTTACAAAAGCAATGCAACTACTTCCCTATTTAAATACAAAGATGCTAAAAACAGTTACCGTAAACGTTCGTAGAAGCAATTATGACCGTAACGTTTCTACTGAAATACTGAACGTTGTTGAAGACAGTGGCGAAGGGCGGTTTTTTTATTGCCGGCTGGTGCGAGGAAGCAATTAAAAAAGTGGTCCTGGAGCCACTGGCACGCGCGTTGGGTGTGGCGGCTTTTTTACATAATGTTATTATGGTGCATCTTTGAATTACAATAGTAGCAGGATGTTTCTTAATGCACTATAATGCCACATTATGTAACTAAGCTTGGGAAAAAAAATTACTGGCGCAAGTTGCGAAGCGAACGTGTTTTTTCTAAAAACTGTGCCAGTAATTTTTTTTGGAGCGTTGGGAAAGGAGGGGTAAATTGGAATGTAAAACTTCCTTTTACTACTAAAAGAAAATCAATTGTTGTTAGAAATGAAATTAGCGAAATGAAGCAAACAAAGATGTGAGTTTAGGAATACTTGGACTAAACGAGAATTTTGCGCGGGTGAATGAGATAATTTGTGTGCTAAATTGTATGCTTTTTAATAGAAAAACTTACTAAAATCGAAAGTTGCACAAATTTTGTATATTTGTACATTAAATTTATAATTTAAATGAGTCAATTCGATTATATAAAAGATATAGCTAAATACGGTCTTGAAAATGACCAAGACAAGCTATTGTCAGTACTCAACGAATTGATAGAGCATTCAAAAAACACTAAGAAACTTAATTTTGCTATTCAATTACAATCTATATTAAAAGATTCTATTCGTTTACAAAAGAACAATATTCTTACTAAAGTAGGGAGTGATCAGTATTTTAATCGAATAGAAGACAAGGAAGTATCTGATTTGATTTTAGAAAAAATAACTTCAGATTATTCTTTAAATAATATTGTAATTGAAGATAAAGTAAAGAAAGAGCTTGAATTCTTTATTGAAGAGCATCAAAAAATTGAAATACTTCAACAGTTTAATTTACCAGTTTCTAATAAATTATTACTTCATGGGCCGTCCGGTTGTGGAAAAACATTAGCTTCTTATGTCATTGCTGGTGAATTGAACAAAATGATGATTGTTATTAATTTAGGAGCAATTGTTTCCTCTAAACTAGGAGAAACTAGTAAAAATTTATCAAAAATATTTAAAAAAGCTTCTTTGGATGATTGTATTATCTTTCTTGATGAGTTTGATAGTTTAGGGAAAATAAGAGATTATAGTCAAGATCATGGGGAAATGAAACGTGTTGTAAACACTATTTTACAATTGTTTGATTATTTACCACAGAGTAGTATTGTAATTGCAGCTACTAATCAGAAAGAGATGATTGATGAAGCTTTGTTGAGACGATTTGACAATATTATTACTTTTAGTTTACCAACAGAAAAAGAAATTAAAGAGTTGATTGACCTAACTTTAAAAGATGGTCAATTTAAATTTAAAAATAAATCTGTTGCTAATCAGTTTATTAAAGATTGTAAAGGTTTGTCTTATTACAGTATTCAAAAAACATTAATTAATGCCATAAAAAAATCTTTATTCGATAAAAACCGTCCAACTAATAGTTTGGTTACTTATATTGATACTGCAATATGGATGGAATTGATTCTGTCAGAAAAAAAATCTTTAAGCATTTAATTCATCGATATCTAAATCGGTGTCAACTTCAAGCTCTCCAATTACTTCAACTTCATTAATTAATTGTAATTCATCATATAATTTTCCTGTTTTTACTTTAGTGTTTTCCTCAATGTTTATGACTAGAGAAAAAGGAAATTCTTTTGGATAATCATCTGGAATGCCTCCAATAATTTGATCTGTAACTAAACAATGTACTGCTAGTTTGAATGTGTTGCTTTCATTAATTAAATCACTTACATTTACATTTAGGTCTATTTTCTGTGAGTTAGAATACGGAATTGGTTTTGATTTATATCTACCATTTTGAGACCAAGTTAAGCCTGTTTTTAGTTTAGAATCTACATCACCGTTTGGTTTAATAATATCTTCCGCTTCATGATTTTTAAAAATTGAAAATGCAATATGAATTGGATTGTATGATAATTGATTGTTTTTTATAGGTAAAAAGTTAAAACATAATGTAGCTGTAATTTTTAAAAGACCTCTTTGTTTACCTAAGTTAGTTTCAATTAAGTATTTTGGAAAGTTAATTGGATATACTTTTAAATCATCATCTGTAATTTTATCTTCTAAAATTAAAGTTGCTGAATTTTCGTTTGAAAAAACACTTCTGAAATTATCTATATAGCCATGTCCTGCAACTCTATTTCTTATTTTTGAAACTATATTATCAAAAGGGATTTTATTTAACGAAGCGGAATTTATTATTAAAGCTTTTAGAGTTTGTGGATGCAATTCTGGATATTGCTTTTGGATTTTTGCAGCTATATTCGCCACAAGTGGGGTAGAAAAACTAGTTCCTGTTTCGTCAAACATACCCATATTAGATCTTGCAGAAATTACATACAAAGATGCTTCGAGAGCCCAATCTAGATATGTATTGTTAGCATGTACTAAATCACCTCCACTTTCAATTACATCTGGTTTAAAATAATTTTTATTGGTTTTATTTCTTGAAAACACTAAACTTAAATCTACATGCCCTTTTCTTGAATATAAGGTTGGAAATTCTCTACCATTTGCAATTCCAAAAAATGGACCATTAGAAATGTTATCAGCTGCTGCACCTACTGTAAAATTATTCATACTATCAGCAGGAGAACAAATATTTGTTTTTTCTGAATGAAAATATCTTAAATCATACGAACTGTTATCATTAATAGCATCATCATTATTAGCAGTACAGATAAAAATTAAACTATTCGTTTCAAAAGCGAATTTATCCAATGTATAAGTGTAATCTGAAAAATCTTCGTTAGTTGCTTTATTTCTATTGTAGCATGATGTTAATGTAAATATTTTAATTTGTGGGTATTTTGCTTTCACATCATAAAGCATCTTTACTAAGTCAATTTCTGAAATATATCCATTACCATAATCAGAAGTTTTTATTGATAATACTTTTGCATCTGCAAACACATCTCCATTAAAATTATTAAGATGATTAATTTTACCCAAAGCCGCTAATCCTGCTACTGGTGTTCCATGACCAAGTGAATTTCTATTCGCTATATCAATAAAAGGATCTCCGTTTAAGGAGAATGACCTATCATCAATTAATAATGGTGCAATTGCAGAAGTTGAACTAATACCTGTATCAATAATTCCTATAATTGGTAAATCATCATCGGAATTAATAATATTTATACCTTGTTGACGCGTAACCGTATTAAACTCTCCTGGTCGAACAGTTGTAAAAGCAGAATTTGTAGCACTCTCAATAATATCAAAGTTTTCAATTATTTCCTGAAGGATTCCATCAGTAGGATTATTTAATTCTATTCTATCATTTAGTTCTTCATATTTGAATTCTATATTTTTCTCCTGTAGATAAGCAAATAATCTTTTTAGAATATCCGTTTTTAATCTTTCATTTAAAGGAATATCTATCAACGACAAATACACCAAGCCCTGCATTTGATCTAATCTAAATTTTACAATTTCTCTTATTTGTAATAATTTGAATGAAGCTATGTATAGGACATATTTTTCATATTCTAAATCAGTTCTATGTTCTAATTCCTTTTGAATGAATTTGTTTACTTCATTCATAAAAATTTGAAACTTATTGTAGTCAATAATTGCAAATAATCCTTTTTTACCAAAATCGTAAAATGATACAGCTTCTAAACCAAAGTCATTAAAATATTTATTGAAAAAATTACTAATTTCAAATTGCCCTTGAAATGTGAATAATATATGGTCTATATAATGCGGTACATCTAAACTTTTGTTTCTTCTTTCTTTTTTGATTTCTGAAGATCTATAGAATCTTTCTCTATCAATACTGAGTGTTTGAGCTATTCTATAGTAGTTTTTTGGTTCTTCCTCATCTTCTTCTTTTTCTTGAGGAAAACCATACTTAAACTTCATTGGAATTACCCTTTCCAATTGCTTCTCTGAAAGTAATCTTAAATGTTTTTTGTCTGACATATAAATTTGCTTTATATTATTTTTTACTTTTCTTCTCTTTCACAAACAATCCAGCAGTATATTTTTCATACAACTTAAATAAAAACTCCATGCGTTTCGCTACACTGGTAAATGCTTGTTTGCTGTAGGCTGCATCTAAGTTTATCTTACTTATTTTTTAGTTCCGACTTAATATCATTTATTTAATTGTAGCGATTTATACCAATAGTAAAAAGATTCGGGGTTGTTCTTTTTTAATTTATTTAATTTGTTGTATTGTGTGTCTTCGATACTCCACTCTTTTATTTCGAGTGGATTTGTAAATTTTTCTATAATACCATCTTGATCATTTTGGATTAATTGAGTAAGATAGGCCACTTTAGCTGCTGCTGTTATAGCTTGGTCTATTCTGAATAGTTCAATGGGGAAGTTAGTGAAATTGGTAATGCCCTTTTTTAATTGTTTGAAGTCTTCTGACTTTTCATTTCTTTCGGCTAGTGTATAGCACGCTACCCAAGTATCTTCAAGTACTTCTTTAGCTGTTATGTCTAATTTTCGGAAACCGATTTCTTCTTGCACTACTTTGTTGTAACTTTTTTTAACTACCGTTAGTTCAGTTATGTTATCAAACAGAAAAGCGATGTCGTATAGTTGTTTTATAATTTCAGCCGGTCTGTTTTTACTGTATAGTATTCCGGTTGTTTTAGGGGCAAATGCGGTTAATTTATCGCCAAGAATGGCATCAAATGTTGGCATTGTAATTGTAACCTCATCACCAGATGTGATTAGCCATGGGTGTTTTATTGGAACTTCTTTTGTTTCAGGATAAGGATTGGGTGTAAAGAGTAGGTCTAACAAAATTGGTTCAATATTACCATCTATTACACTTTTATAATAGGATTTGAAATGTCCTATTGGCGCATCGGGTGAATGTTTACGGTTGTTGTCGTCTTCCCAACTCAAGAATATTTTATCGTCCACTATTTTTTGTAAAACTGCGGTTATTTCTTTTTCGGAATGTTCTGTTATTATGTCGATGTCGATTGAAAAACGTTTTGGTTTTTCGGTTGCTAATACTAATGCAGTACCGCCTTTGAATGTAAAATTTAAGCCGTTTATTTGTAATTGCTCCAATAATGTTAGCGCCCAAATTACTTTTTCAATTAATTTGGCATCGATGTGTTTTCCTAACTTATTTTTTAAGTTAAGAATCCAATCTATTGTATAGGTTTCTTTGTTTATCATATTTATATGTTATTGTCAAAAAAGCAGTTATTTTGCCAAACTTATATTCATAATTCTTTCTAATTCTTTTTCACGATTTCTCCTTGCGGCATATCGTTTCATTTTCGCTTCGTTGATATCGTATTTGTCGAAAGCAGATTTAAAAATAAAATCGAGTTCTCCTTGTTGTGCTGCAAAAAGTTCTTTATCGATAATGATGTCTACCAATAATTTTTCTAAAGTAGGAACCTCTATTTTATTGTTTTTTACTGTAGGCGATTCGGATACTAAATTTTTAATTATTGTGACCTCTTCTGTGTTTGAGCTAATGTATCTTTCTAGAATTTCTTCCTTGGGATTGAAGTACACATTTTTCATTCTTTCGCTTATAGTATTAAAAACCTGTTCTCCAGCTTCTTTATCGACTTCAATGATGGTGAAATTTTTGAAAGGTTGGTGGCGCATTAAATCACTAAGCCATTTAGTATTCCAGACACATATTTCTATGAATGGAAATTCTTTATGGATTTTATTGTAATTTTTTTTTAGATTTTGGTTTATTTCAGGATTGAAGATTTGCTTATCTGTTATTGAATATATTCCTCTAGCTGGATTGTTTACTTTACCTGCTTTTTTTAGTTTAGATAGGTACACTGTTATTGTTCCCTCCGAAAGTTCTGGAAAGTCTCCATTAATTAATTTACCCAATTCTTCTCTTGAAAGATGGGTGTTAGTTTTGAAGTAACCTTCAATTGTATTTTCAATAGTTTTTGCCACTTTGTTCTTATTTATGGCGAATGTACCACTTTTTATTTTGAAATTAAGTTTTGGCAGTAAAATAGTTTTATTGCCGAAAGTTAATTTTTTTTAATCCCCTAAATTTGCTTAATAATTGGGTCAAAAAATGCATATTGCGATATGTGATATATATTATTTGCGATTAACTACAGATTGTGTAGTGTTTCGCAAATGAAATATCTAGTTAAACTTGGGTAGTAACGTTTTGGCGCTTGGAGAAGAAGCGGATTTCGGAGCACCAAACTGTCTGCCAGCACTGAATTTGATATGAAGTACAAAACTTCATATAAGCACTGAACCCGCTTTTTTGCCAAACGCCTATTATGCCTTCGTGCTTTTTCTATTTGTACCATTCATTTTTTAATTCCTCAAAATTCATGTCCTTCCATTCATTTTTCCAAAGTTCCCAATATGGAATGTCATTTGATGAAGGTTGTGGGTCACATCTGTCTATTTTAACTATTGATGGTAAAATTATGGATTCGCCCACAAGAATTGCCTCACCCTGTTTCAAAGAAGTCATTTTATCAACTAATGAACCTAAAGAATCTGGTAATAATTTTTTGACATAGCTCTGGTCGACTGGATTTGTAAGTCGCATTGCGATAAAATTGTTGCATTGTGAAAAAATAGTTTCCGAGATTTCAGAAGGTCTTTGACTAGCTAAAAGCAACGTCACTCCATACTTTCTACCTTCCTTAGCAATCCTTTCAATTGATTTTTTTGATGAACGAAATTTGACTAGTTCACTATTTGGAACATACTTATGTGCTTCTTCATATACTAGTAATATAGGAACATCATTGTTGATTGTTTCGCTTGGATTAGAAGTACACCTTAGTCTTTTATAAAAATATCCATGCTCAAAAATTAATCTTGAAATTAATGAAACAGTAATGCTTAAAACCTCGAAAGGAACACCACTTAAATCAATCACAGTAATGTTTGATTTATTCGTTGAAGTATAACCTAATAGATTTTTTAGAGTATTTTCAAAAGACATGGTTTTAGCATGGTTACCAAATAGAAACGAAAGGCGGTCTTGATTGATTTTTTCTTGAAACCTCACGAAAAATTTGTCAAGTGTTCCCTCTGCATAATCTCCTTTCGTTACATTTTGATTTTTTGTAGGGTGAAACTGCAATTCTCCTTCAAAGTACTTGGCAATTTTTTCTTCTTCACTTAATAACAAACCCGTATCAACCGTTGTACTGCTATCCGTACATGTATATGAAGCATCAACAACCATATAGCGACTAGAAGATTTTGAGTTTTTTGTTTCGTTTTTTAAGTTGTATAAAGCATTTTGAACTTCTGTGATGTCAAAAAACAAAGGCGTGTCATAGAATACTTTTGTGAGACTTGGATTGTGTTTCTTTTTATTTTCTGTAACTAATTTTCTAAATACCGAAGATTGGTTGTAATTGTCTCTTTCACCAGTGTCTAGTAATATCTCCTCAAGTTCTTCACTGTTTAATAACCAATACGGTAAGGCAAGATTAGAAATATCAATAAAATTTGCATTTGGGAATGCTGACTTGTATTCTGAATGAATATCAAAAATGATGACATGAGAATTGTTTAGTGAAAAATCGCCATCTTTTGTTGAAACTGCTTTCTGAATAATTGAGGATAAAGTATGAGATTTTCCTGAACCAGTTGATCCAACAATAGCAATATGTTTGTTAAAAAACTTATTTCCATTTACAGGAACTCTAACTGTTGGATTAGATGATAACGATGAGAAGGTATAACTTTCCTTTTCTTCTATTGATTCTTCATATATTTTTTTAATCTCTTCAACAGTTGCAGGTATTACATTTTTAGGTGGGATAGCAAGCGAATCACCGCCTCTCTCAAATTTTCCATATCTTAAAACACCAAGAGGAAATGCTTCTATAATATGCTCTCTAACATGTTTTATTTCTCCATTTTCATCCCTAATGTCTCGAATTGAAATTTGAAAATTTTCAATTATTGCTATTAAACTTGCGTTCTCACTATCTTCAATTTTTAAGTATGAACCTACTTTCAATGTTTCGTCAACATTTTTAAATATTTCCAAATCTTTAACAGATATTTTTACTTTATCAGGAAATACCGCAATAACTTGAGCATTCTGCTCCATTGATTCTTCTGTGCTCATCTATAGTATGTTTTTAATTTTATTTAGGTTGTCGACTTGGATTTTTACTTCTTTAATAGAATTTGAATTGTAATCAAAATAAATGTCATTTAAATAAAATTGATAAATTTCAGACCGTCTACCAGTTAAACTGATGGTGTCATTTAAGTATTCCAATTTATTCAGAAATTTAAGTTTGATTTGATATGAAAGAGCTGGCTTTTTTATTACAGATTTCGGATTGAATTCGGCTCCCTCATAATCAAAACCATCTTCAATTATAATTTCATCTTCTGTTAAATCCTTTTTTAATTCTATCAACTCTGAATTAGTTATTCCATGAATATATATGTATGGGCAAAATGGAGTAGGTTGATTTATTATTTTCGTGTAATTCTTAATAACTAGATTTAAGAGCGTTTTTGTATCACTTCGTGAATACGAGCTTGGTTCAATTTCAAAAAGAAAAAACCTTTCTTTGAACAAGATATTTACATTGCTAAAATATTCCTTTCTTAAATTAGCATAATGAGCTTTTTCTCCTTTTATTAGGACATACCATTCATTAAATAATATCCTTGAATTATTTACCCTATGTAAAAATTCTGCTTTTGTAATATTTCTATTTGATTGATTTGAGTCTTTAGATATGTCTCTTAAAACCCTCAATGCACTATTGTAAAAATAGAATTCAGATGAAAAGTCACTACAATTAAATGTCGTCTTGAAAAGACTTATAATTTCCTTAAATTGTTTTTCAAATTCAACTGCATTTATGTCAATTTCAAGTAATCTAATAAATTCAATTAAGTCTGCATCACTAAGACTAAGTTCAGTGTGATGAAAATGTTTGACTTTAGTATTTACATTACTAATTTTTTCGGTCCTAGTGTATGTTAAAAAGTTTTCCTTTAAGCATTGAATACTTAAGGGCAAAGCCAATTTTGATTGACCTGATTTATAGTAGCCTCTTAATTTGTATTTTATTTCAGCCTTATTACCTAATTTTACCTCTTTAAAATGATTCAACATTAGTCTAATTGGTTCAGCAATTACAGAATGATTGTATTCGGTCTTTTCATAGTATTTACATTGGATTGCAATTGTTTCTGACGCAGTTGTGATGTCAATATCTTCTACTCCTTCTACTAAAATAGATTCTGTGCAATTTGATAATTTTAATAGAGAAATTATAGAATAGTCAAATTGATAAAAGTATCCTCGAATTGTATCTATTGCGGTTCTGTCTGCCATTTTATTTTGTCGTGTTTGTTGTCGTTCTTAGCAGGAGGCATAACTTATATATATATGCGCTACAAACTAGCTAGTATACGCCCCTAATTATGTTGATTATCCCTATTTTATACAATTATTATATTCATCAAATAAATAGATTTTATCTACTAAATAAGAATTGATTTATATTGAAAGTACGGATTGTAAATTCGCGCTATCGGGTCAAAATCAATTTTATAGACTAAAAGCATTTAAACCAATCAAATCTATCACAAACAAATTTGACAGCTTCACTTTCTTCTCTGAATATTTCAAATACATCATAAGGTGAATCAACGGATCCACTTTCTGTTGCTGTCACATAAAAGTCATTATCATCGTAGTTTACTGTAATATGTACATTGTATTCTTTTCCATCAATTCTTGATGTTACATTATTGTGACAGGAACCTAAATTACAAGTAATACAATCCTCGTTTGGAATAAAAGTAAGACCAAATTCTTCGAAAGTTTTTGGAATTTTATTATTGTTTTCTGACATATATATATATTAATGAGTGTTTTTTTATCAATTAATCGTGAATTTTCTAGTTTTGGTTTAAAATGTTTGCCAACTTGTATACATGTATGGCTAAATAATGCCAATAACCTAAAATTGGCATAATTAATAATATTAAAGATGCCTTTTTATATATTGCAGTGCAATTTACTCTGCAAGAATTTTAGCATATTACGGTGTTTTGGTGTTTTTTTTACGGTGTTTTTTTATTACTCGTCTGAATTGTCCATTCTTTTGGTTAGGGTTTCTTTTAGGGTGTTTAGGAATTTGGTGCGGTTTGTTTTTCGGATTCTAATTTCTAGAAAGACTCTGTGGTATTGTCCTAAGTCGATTTTTAATGTTTTTTCGAAGAATTCTACTACGTCTTTTAGGTCGGAAGTTCCAAAATTGAATGTGCCCTCGGCATGGAGAGCATATAGTAGTTCTATTAATGCTACTTTGGAACCTGTCAGTGTTTGAATTACTTTTGGGTTTTGATTGCCACGCCGATGGGAATCGCTCGGTAGCGGGGGTTATCAGCTGCCCTTGAGTCGCTATGCTTCATTGTAATTTTTATTTGTCTTTAAATTTGTGAAAGCATAACTAAGTATAGCTCCAAAAATTGTAATGAACAGACCAAACATAAAACTATTCACTAGATTTAGCTTGTCATTCAAATTTTCTATTTTCTCTTGAGTTAATTCTTTAATAAATTCGTCAGACTTTCTAAGCTGTTCAATTTCATTATGTAGTTGTAGGATTGAAAGTGATTTTTCAGGATTTTCAGATATTCCTATTTCAATAATCTTAATTCTTTGCTCTAGAATTGAAAATTTTGCGGATGAATATATAGTGTCATTATGACTTGAAGGAATTGAAATTAACTTTAAATGCTTTTCAAATTCAATTAGTTTGTTGTTTAGCACAAGATACTTTTTTTGTATGCTGTCACAGCAATTATTTTCTAAAAATCTTGGTTTATTAAACTCATTCTGCTGATAAAAAATTGTTATGAAAGACACAAATACTCCGATGATTAAACTAATAAGAGATAGATATGATATTTGTCGCGACTTCAATTTTTTAAGTTCTAACTCTCTTAAGGTTTTGAATTCAACTTCTCTTTCTTTTAGTTTTTCTTCTGTAAGTCGATTGGCTGAAAGGGTTTGAAATGAAGGAAACTCTTCTTTTGTAATTGGTTCAAAGGTGTTACCTTTTGTAAGCGATAAAATTTGAAAGTCGTCTGTAGAAATTGAAAAAACAAGAAATGCTGGTATTGCTTGGCTTCCCAATAAACTAAAATATTTGTAGAATTGCCCTAATGCATTTACTTTAATTCTTTCGTCTATTGTTGTCTTAAATTCTACTAGTGCAACATATTCCTTATTATCTAAATCAATAATAACCAAATCCGGTCGAAAAACACCTTCGCCTGTTGTTCTTAGTGCAACTTGTGAAAGCATGTTTCCATTTGTAAATCCTTTATTTAGGAGAAATTTTCTGAATAGTATTTCTAATTGTTTTTCTTCCATTTATTAGTGTTTTTGAAGTGTCAAATAGGGTTGCTGCTACTTCTATATAGATTTGAAAAAATAATAACGATCAACTTAATTGGATCGCTTTGTCTTGAAAAGTTACCTTTTTTTTTAATTGCAGTGCAATTTATTCCATAAGAATTCCATCACATTACGGTGTTTTGGTGTTTTTTTTACGGTGTTTTTTTATTACTCGTCTGAATTGTCCATTCTTTTGGTTAGGGTTTCTTTTAGGGTGTTTAGGAATTTGGTGCGGTTTGTTTTACGGATTCTAATTTCTAGAAAGACTCTGTGGTATTGTCCGAGGTCGATTTTTAATGTTTGTTCAAAGAATTCTACTACGTCT
>CALPQA020000016.1 GCA_943325595.2 Auritidibacter sp. Marseille-P8566 | reverse complement strand
TTCCGACCGCCATAAAGGTATTTTTACCTTCCGCAAAATTTACTTCCCAAGTCAATCCACAAGCAGGAAAAGCAGTAATATCACGGGTTTTAATTCCTAAAGAAACGCCGTTTTGGAAAAACTCCACTTTAGGACAATTACTATATACATTCAAAACTCGAGGCGTGTTTTTTGGTCCTTGACGTTCTGTCCAAGTGTGTGATTCAATATAGGTAAAAGGTTTGTCGCTCCAATAACTTTTAAATACATAGTAGGCATCTTTTGGCTTTCCGCTTCTGTCAACCAAGCCCTTTTGGTTCATATAAGGAATATCATCTTCTGGCCGCAAAGGCGTTGCAAAATCTTTAAAAGCCCATTGCATGTTTCCTACAAATGTTGGATCGTTTTCAGAAATATGCAAATGCCAATCGAATAAATCAACAATATAGTTTTCGCTCCAATCGCCTATTTGGGCTATATTGGCCACTTTCGTTTGCACGATTGCTTCTTCCCAGCCTTCTGATTTTATTTGACCTTCTCCTGTAATTGGATTTTCTGAATGTCGCCCTACATGGCTATCACCACCATATTCTGCATGAATAAAATGTTTGTAGTCTAATTTATATTTATCAACAGCTTTTTTGTAGCTTTTATAACTTCCAGAGTACCATCCCGACCAAATGGACGGTGAAAAAACATCTACAATTTTTGCACCTTCTTCATATTTTCGAATAGCTGTTTTTCTAGTTGAATCTAATTTATGAGCAATATCATTGAGTTCCGTCAAGAAAACATTTGTTCTTTGAATATTTTCGCCATCTTCAAAATCAGGCAACCAATTCATTTCATTTCCAAGTGACCAAAGAATAATTGACGGATGATTGTAATTTTGATTGATCATTTCGCCAAGCATATTTTTGGCATTGGTTTGCCAAACTTCGTTTCCTAATCCTCCGCGACACCAAGGCAATTCGTCCCACACTAACAAACCTAGTTCATCACAGGCTTTATAAATTTCTGGATCTTGTGGATAATGTGCCAGTCGAACAAAATTGGCACCCATTTCTTTTATAGATTCCATGTCGTTTCGATGTTGCTCATTTGACATTGCAGCACCAACGCCTGCCAGTTCTTCATGTCGGTGGGTTCCCCGTATTAAAAGTCTTTTCCCATTAAGGAAGAAAGGGCCATTATCTTTAAATTCAAACCATCTAAAACCTACTTTATCATTAATTCTATCTTTTTCGATTCCATTTTCTAATAATGCAACGGAAACGGAATACAGATTTGGTTTACTGGTATCCCACAATTCAGGATTTTTAATATCGTTAAAAACAATGGTAGTGGCTTCTCCTGATAAATTTCCTTTTTTAGTGGCTACTATTTTCCCTTTTGGATTAGACAATTGGGCTACAAAATGGAATCCACTTGGGTTTGTAACATTTTTCACAGTTGCAATCACTTGTAAAGAAGCTGCTTTCTCAGAAACTTGAGGCGTCGTAATTTTGATGTTGTCAATAGTTTTATTGGACATGGTTAGCAACCAAACGTCTCTGGTAATTCCGCCATAAATGAAAAAATCGCTTTTTTGAGATGGAATAATTTCAATATTATAGCTGTTATCAACGCGAACTAAAACCTCATTATTTCCCTCTTGGATAAACTTGGTAATATCAAAAGTAAAGCCGATATAGCCACCAATGTGCTCTCCAACTTCTTTTCCGTTTACAATTACTTTAGTGGTAATATTTGACCCTTCAAAATATAATTTATATAGTTTGTTGGCATC
Organism: Auritidibacter sp. Marseille-P8566; assembly: GCA_943325595.2. The sequence continues at coordinate 11,604 of CALPQA020000016.1, read as the reverse complement.
AATATTTGAAATAACCAAATTCTTTTTGTACCAACTTGCACTTCGTCTGTAACCAGGATCATTATCCGTTACATCTTGACTGTTCCAGGTGTGAGGTAAATTTATGCTGGTCCAATTTGTAGCATTTTTAACTTCAGTTGTATTTTTTGTAGCGTTTTCTATATAATTCCAATCCAAATCAATATTAGTTTTAGTTCGCTCTACTCTTTCTGATGTTTGAGCATAGAAAGAATTAAAACCAAATAATAATAGTATTGCAAGTAAATTGGCGCTATTGTAAATTTTGAATTTCATAAAATTAAAGGGATTGTTTTCTAATAATTGCTTCTAAATAATAATAATCTGCATAGACAATTGGTTGGTCAATTTCATCTTTTTTAGGCCAATTTCCAGTACTGTGGTCTAGGATAAAGGGCCCTTGAACAGCATCTTTTAAAAGATATTTATCTGAACTTAGAGAAGATATAACCTTGTTTGCATAATTTAAATACGATTGGTTTTTTGTAAAGGAGTACAATTCAACTAATGCTGAAGCCATTACCGCTGCCGAAGAAGCGTCTCTAGGTGCATTTGGAATGCTGCTGTCGTTGAAATCCCAATACGGAATTCCATCCTCTGGCATGTTTTTATTATTTATATAAAAGTTGGCCGTGGCTTCAGCTTGTTTCAAATAGTCCTTGTTTTTGGTATACCTGTAACACATCGTAAACCCATAAACTGCCCACGATTGCCCTCTAGCCCATGATGATTCGTCGTTAAATCCTTGAAAGGTTGCTTTTTTTCTAACTCCATGAGAAATCGTGTCATAATCTACTACATGGTAACAACTGTTGTCTTTTCTAAAATGGTTTTTCAGAGTTGTATTAGCATGTTGGATTGCAATTTTTTTGAAAGTTGCGTCTCCCGAAATTTTTGATGCCTCAAATAACAATTCGAGATTTAACATATTGTCAATGATTACAGGGTAATCAAAAAGTTCTTTGCTGTGATCCCAAGATCGTATGGCACCAATTTTGGAGTTGAATCTGGTGATAAGAGTTTGAGCACTTTTAACGATAATTTTCTTATACTTGTCATTATTTTGAAATGCTAACCCTTTTCCGAAACTACAATAGACTTTGAAACCCATATCATGAGTGGTCCCATTGTATTTTTCTTTTTCAATAAAAGCATTCCAAACAACCGCTTTCGCTTTGTATTTTTCATCACCCGTTAATTGGTATATTTGCCAAAGTGTACCAGGAAAAAAACCACTAGTCCAATCTTTAGATTTTACTTTTTTCAAAACTCCAGTCGAAAGATTCATACTTCTTGGAATGGCGACAGAATCAATAGGGAAATCCAATAGTTTTTGAAACCTATCCTTAACTTCTTTTTTTACTGTAAATGCCGATGGATTGTATTGCGCTTGGCAGCTACTATTAAATAGGGCTAAGGCAATTATTAAAAATAAAGAATTGAATTTCTTCATGTAAAATCTGACTATTTGATTAATACTACCCAAAAAGTGCAACTTATTAAGTCTAAAAAAGACGTATCAATAACAAACTCATCGTGATTATTAGAATAACCAAGGCGAATTGAAATAAGTTGATTTTTGAATTTTTGGATTTCATTTGACAAATATAAAAGTAGCCAGTGTTTTAAAAATCCAAAATAGGGTATTCAAATATCCAAATAGCAGAAAAAGACACGATTGCTTATGTTTTAGAATCGTCAGCGAATTTATTTAAGTATTGTGTTGGGGTTTCGCCAAACTTTTTTTGGAAACATTTACTGAAGTACTTAGGATTATTGAACCCTACTTTATAACTGATTTGGGAAACGTTTATCTTGTTTTGTTCTAATAATTGTGCGGCTCTTTTCATTCTAATTTCATGAATGAATTCATTTGGCGTAAAATTTGTCCAAGCTTTTATTTTCGTAAAAAGCATCGTTCTACTTACACCAAGTTCCGAACAAAAAAATGGAATGTCAAATTGTTCGTTGGAAATATTTTCTTCCACAACTTTAAAAGCCTTCTTTAACAATTGTTCATCTAACGAAGAAACAGCAATTTCACTTGGCACAAAATTATCTTCCGATGAAAATTTAGTTTTTAATCGTTGTTTAGAGGCCAGAAGATTTTTTATACGCAATTTAAATTCAATTAGATTAAATGGTTTGCTGATATAATCATCGGCCCCACTTTCTAACCCTTCAATTTTATATATCAACGACGATCTCGAGGTGAGCAATATGACTGGAATATGACTTGTTTTAATATTTTCCTTGATTTTGGCACACAACTCGGTCCCCACCATTTCGGGCATAACTACATCACTGACGATTAAATCAGGTAGGAATTTCAAGGCTTTTTTAAGTCCGATTTCGCCATTTTCGGCAACAATTACATTGTACTCTTCTTTAAGAAGGTTTTTCATAAAGGAGCGCAAAACTTTATGGTCTTCTACAATTAAAATAGTGAGTTTTTCATCTGTGACTTCTAAATCATTGATATCCTCCTCTTCTTTAATCTCTGGCAAAACTAATTGTGCTTCATATTGCGCAACGTCATCACTGATTTTAAAATCTTTTACTATTTCTTTGTCCAAAAGATGCTTTCTACCCAATGGCATTGTTACTTTAAAAACAACTCCTTTGTCTCTATTATTTTCAACGATGATAGTCCCTTTGTGAAGATTCACAATGTTTTTGACAATTGACAATCCAATTCCAGTTCCTTTATTATAATTTATTTGTACATTGTTGTGGGCGGGAATTTCAAAAAACAAATCAAATATTTTATCGATATGCGCATTGGCGATTCCAATTCCTGTATCTTCAACTTCTATACTTATTTCGTTTTTCTCTTTTCTAATTTTAATTGCAATTTCACCTCCTTTTGGCGTATATCGAAAGGCATTTGAAATTAAATTATAGAAAACACGTTCCAATTTGAACCTATCAAAATAGACCAAGATCTCCTCATCCGAAGATTCAAAAGTAAATTTATAATCTCCATCTTTGGCATATTCGGTAAATGATAAAAATATTTCCTTAATGTATTTTACAATATTTCCTTCGGCAGCTTCCAAAATAAATTGATTATTTTCAAATTTTCTAAAATCCATTAAACGATTGATTAATTTCAAAAGATGGTTGGCACTACTCTCAATCACGAGTAGTTTTTTATACATCACATTGGGGCCGTTATAATTCAAAAGAATTTGTTGCAATGGCCCTAAAATTAAGGTCAAAGGCGTTCTGAATTCATGAGAAATATTTGTAAAAAATTGCAGTTTAGCACTATTGTCTTCCTTGTTCCGTTCTCTTTCTCTGTATTCCAAAGCCAATTCTTGACGCAGTTTTTCTTTTGATTTTATAATCCAAATTAGTCCGTAAAGCGCCATCCAAATTAAAATGGCATACAAAGAAAGTGCCCACCAGCTTTTCCAAGGCGCCGGTTTTACAACAATTTCTAGAGTAGTTGGAACTGAATTCCAAACCCCGTCATTGTTAGCTCCTTTAACTTCAAAAACATACGTTCCTGAATTTTGAATGGTAAAAGTGGCCTCCGTATTGGAAGTAGAAATCCATTGTTTATCCAAACCTACCAATCTGTATTTGTATTGATTATTTGTTGAATTTACAAAATTTGGAATGGCAAAATTTATAGTAAAATTAGCTTTGTCATAACTTAAAGTAAGCGATTTTGTATAGGCAATTGCTTTTTCTAAAATCTCATTATCCGTTGCAACATTTATTGATTTGTTTGCAATTTTAAAATCAGTCAATAAGACTTGAGGAGAAAATGTATTAACAGGGAGTTTTTTCGTGTCAAAATAGGTAATTCCTGAAGGTCCGCCATAATAAAATTTATTAAAACCAAGCTTCAAAAAGGCGTTGTCATTAAACTCATTGCTAACCAATCCGTCTTTTTGATCGTATATAAATGTAGATTTATTGGATAAATTGTATTTGATAATTCCGTAATTGGAGCTAATCCATAAATTATTGCTATCGTCTTCAGAAATAGAATGTATGGCGGTTACATCTGAATCTTCTTTTTTGATATTGACTTTATGAAAAGCAGTCCCGTCAAAATTATAAAGTCCTTTTGCCTTTGTACCAATCCAAATTTTATTTTTTTTGTCTTGAAATAAAGATAAAATATCGTCACCAGAAAGCAATTTACTATCAAAAAAATAGTGCTTAATGTGGTAACTATTATTATCAAAATCATTAAGATTAATTACGTTTAGACCACTTTGGGTACCAATCCATAGGTTGTCTTTTTTATCTATTAACAAAGTTCTAACCCTATTATTGGTTAAAAAATTATCCGAATAATTATCATTACCTATAATTTGATAGGTTTTATTTGAGCTATCGTATCGTATCAAACCCTTACCAAATGTACCCAACCAAAAAATATCGTTTTTTCGTCCTTTGCTAATTACATACACACCGGATTCTTTGAGTATTTTTTTTAATTCGGGAGCAATTTTATCGTTGACGAATCGTTTCGTTTTAATATCATAAGCCGCTAAACCCTCAGTAAAAGTTCCAATCCATAAAATTCCGGTATTAGAGAGACACAAAGATTTGATGTTATCTACCGGAATGCCATTTGAAGTGGCCGAATTTATCATTGTGGTTGCCCCCGACTTACTGTCTAAAACTGTAATTCCACCCCCTTCGGTACCGATATAAATGTTTTTATTGGCATCTGCAGCTAATGAACTTACAACATCAAAACTTAGGGCGCTTTTTCCAGAATTCTGATTTAAATTACCAAAATTATTATTTGATTCGTCCCAAATATTTATTCCGTTGTAATAGGACCCAATCCAAACCGAACCATTTTTATCTGTAAAAACTGATTTTATTTTCCCTACATTAGTCTTTTTATCAGGATTGCTGTACACTTTACTAATTGCACCATTCACTTGTATTGTACTGATTCCGTCGTAAGTTCCTACCCAAACTACTCCTTTTTTGTCAAAATCTAACGCTCTAATATCGGAACCAATTGGGCTTTGATTCGCTGAAAACGGAATAAGTTTTTTTGAAAGTGGGTCAAATTTCAGCAAGCCATTTGTTTTAGTAGCAACCCATAAATTGCCTAAATTATCCTCTTTAATATCTTGAACATAAACACTTTCATTATCTAAATTATAATATTGTTTGAATGAAAATCTGCTTCCTTTTCGTTTTATTAGTTGACACAAACCTTTTGAAGTTCCAACCCAAATCACTCCTTTTTTAGTTTCAAAAACCGACAAAACAAAATTATTTGGAAGGCTTGAAGTGTCTTTTGAATTGTGAAAAACAGAGGTGAATTTTTGTGTTGTTGTATTAAAAATTGACAAACCTCCAGCAGTTGCTACCCAAATTTCATTCTTAATTTCTTTAATATTCCAAATTGTATTATTAGATAGCGTATTTGAATTATTACCATGCAAATAATGTTTAAAAATATTGGTGACTGGATTATAACAATTTAGACCGTTGTAGGTTCCTACCCAAATATTCCCTGATTTATCCCCTTGAATTGAAAGAATATCATTGTTACAAAGCGACAATGTATCTTTGGGATTATTTCTGTAAACTGTGATGTTACTTCCGTCAAATTTATTAAGACCATCACGCGTTCCAAACCACATTTGTCCTTGCAAATCTTGGTGAATTGCAATAACCGAACTTTGTGAAAGTCCATTAACGGTGGTGATGTTTTTAAGTCTGTAGGTGCTAGATTGGGGAAAGATACTAACGGATACAAAGATAAAAAGAAATAAAAAGAGTAGGTTTTTCATGCTTTCAATTCTCTGAAAAATAATTCAAAATGTTTAATTTATTAGTGAAATTAAGTAAATAACTAATTATAAACAAAGAAAATTACTTTAATCGTTTTTTTAATTGGTATTCATACAACGACGGAATTTTTTGCATGGATTTGTTTAAAAATTCCATGTAAGCATCTGGACCGTATTTCACATTGAAAGTCCGATTTCCATTTACCCCAATAATTCGAGCAAAAGGGCCTTCTTCCATTCCGTTAAGTTCAATTACATCCGATGTAGTGCTTCCGATAACGGTTACATTTATATTCCAAAAAGTAGAATAAGCACCATGAGAAGGCTTCCAATAATTAGCACCACCACCCGCAAAAAGAGGATACGAATTTTCTGTATTTGGCTGAAGATGTACTTTAATATTATCAAATAAATTCTGATGGTTGGCTCCCGCATGTTGGTCTAAATCAGGATCTGTAAAAATCTCACAATCTTCGTAAACACTTTTGGTCGAAAAAGTATTAAAACTCAAAGGATGAACCGCTTTGTTATAGACTTTTAAATTTTTAACCAAAACATTATGAACACCGCCCATGGCAACGGTATAATGCGCAATATTTTTTCCCTCGGACACAATATCTTTAATAGTTACATTGGCAATTTCTTCTGTTAAAATACCACTTTCGGCGTTGTTAATAGAAATATCCTGAACCCAACTATTGAATACCCGAGTTAGAAAAATACCGTTATAACCTTGTTCTAAATGATGGGCAACCCTTGCTGCGTCAGGGAAACTGATTCTTAAATGTTCAATACCAACTTCTGATAAATGATTCCACTCAATTAATAGCGCCTGGTAATTTGGCTTAATATCAAGTAGCAAAGGCGTTTTTATAGTAACTTTATTTTTAGAAATGGATGCAATTTCAACTTGCTGTCTAACCAAAGCCAAATTGGGTTGTTTCCAATGAGAATAACCAATTTTAGTCTTAGAATTTTTATATAACGCTTCAATAATTTCGCCTTTTTCACCGTCTTTATTGAACAGATCCAATTCGACAACATCACCTACTTTCAGTCCATTTACATCCGAAACAACAAACTCCTTCTCACCTCTATTCCCTTTAATTACTTTAGCAAGAATATTCGGAGGGGTTTCATATTTTTCCATATAGGACTTCACCCGTTGGTTTGGAATTTGCGTCCAAATCATCCCCCCAGACCAGGCATATTGCGAAAAGGGCAAATCAATATTATTCTCTTTTTCAACTTGTCTTTTACCGGTAGTGGTTAAATATTCTCGAAGTTCTGCAAGTGAATCTTGGTCTTTTAGGTACATCATTGGACGAGGACAGAAAATCTCCGTTCCTTCTTTTCCAGAACCTGCTCCCCGCAAAACAAAATTACTGCGTTCAATATATAAAATATCACTTAGAATTAATCTTCCCGCTGGCAATTGTAGCACCACATTTCCTTGCACTTGATTAGCCGCTTTAAAGGCTTTTAGCAATGCTTTTGAGTCGTCTAAATTATCGTTAGCTATTACACCAAAATCAGTTGCAAGGACTATTTTTTCCTGAACTGTAGGTACATTTATATTTCCAAAATGATACCCTGCGTAACTAAAATCAGGGAGGAAATTTTGATTAGCAATTTCCTTTTGACTAAGTATTTGAGGTGTTTCTTGTGAAAAAATAGCAGTTGCATTCAGTATCGTCAAATATAAAACAATAGCATATTGTATTGAATTTACAGGAACTAGTTTAGAGATTGAATTCATTTAATACATTTATTAAAAAATTATTTAGTGTTCTAAATTTTTACAAATCAGTAATTGGACTGTATTTAGGGACTAAGAATTTTATTATAACCCAAGCCACTAAATAGGCTACTGCACATACCACAAACATGATTGTATATCCTGTTTGAATGTGTCCCAGACCATCGTAATAATCAAACAAATACCCTCCAATTTTAGAAACTAAAACACCTCCAATTCCACCTGCCATGCCACCAAGTCCAATTATGGAACCGATGGCTTTTTTAGGAAACATATCCGAAACGGTTGTAAAAATATTTGCTGACCAAGCCTGATGTGCCGATGCTCCAACGCCAATTAACAATACAGGGATCCAAAAAGTGTAATGTCCTAAAGGCTGCGCCAACAATACTACTAGTGGGAAGAGCGCAATAAAAAACATGGCTTTTAATCTTCCATCATAAGGCGTATACCCTTTTCTGATGAAATAAATCGGAAACCAACCTCCAAAAATACTTCCCACCATCGTCATGCTATATAAAACGGCTAATGGAATAACAATGTCGGTTCCTTTCATGTTGAATTGTGCTTCAAGATATTTTGGCAACCAGAATAAAAAGAACCACCAAATTCCATCAGTAAGGAATTTTCCTAAAATAAAAGCCCAAGTTTGTCTATAAGCAAATAATTTAAACCAAGCTACTTTTTCTTCTTTAGGAACTTCCCTATCTTCAGGGATTACAGTTTCATCATCATGAATATAATCGTATTCTGTTTTTGATAATCTTTTTTGTTTTGAAGGAATTTCATAAAAAAGATACCAAAAAATAATCCATAGAAAGCCTATAGCGCCCACAAGAATAAATGCAAATTCCCAACCATAATTTACTGCAATCCATGGCACTGTTAATGGTGCTAAAATGGCTCCAACATTCGATCCTGAGTTAAAAATTCCTGTGGCAAAGGAACGTTCTTTTTTGGGAAAATATTCGGCCACAGCCTTAATTGCTGCAGGAAAATTTCCTGATTCTCCAAATCCTAAAACTGCACGTGACAACATAAAACCTGCTATTGAAACCGGAACAGCGCCCAATCCTGCCCATACTAAAAAAGTTGAAAAAGCAGTTCCTACTGGCAAGGAGTAGGCATGCATTATGGCGCCCAATGACCAAACCGTAATGGCAAGTACATATCCTTTTTTAGTTCCTAATTTATCAATTATTCTACCTGCAAAAAGCATCGAAATAGCGTAAATAAATTGGAATACCGCTGTGATATTGGCATAATCGCTATTGGACCAATTGAACTCTTTGGACAAGCTTGGCGCTAATAAACTTAGCACTTGTCGGTCTAGATAATTGACTGTGGTTGCAAAAAAGAGTAAACCGCAAATGGTCCATCTGTAATTTCCTATTGATTTGTTTGTTGCTGACATGGGTAGTTTTGGGTTTGGTTAGTTTTTGAATGTATACAAATTCGGGTATTATTTTTTATCGATATCAAAATAGGCCTTGGCATTTTTAAAACAAATGGCTTCCACCATAGTTCCAATGAGTTTCATATTATCGGGTAATTCTCCTTTTTGAATTTCATCACCAAGAACGTTGCACAAGATACGCCTAAAATACTCGTGGCGTGGAAAAGATAAAAAACTTCTAGAATCGGTAACCATCCCAACAAAACGGCTCAATAAGCCAAAGTTAGAAAGTACGTTCAACTGTTTTTCCATGCCATCTTTTTGGTCTAAAAACCACCAAGCCGCACCATATTGCATTTTTCCCGCTACTTTACCATCGTTAAAATTGGCGGCCATCGAAGCAAACATTTCACTGTCTCGTGGATTTAAATTATAAACTATGGTATTTGCTAATCCGTCATTTTGAATTAATCTACCGAAAAATTTACTCATGTTTTCCGCCATATTCAAATCGCCAAGCGAATCAAATCCTTGATCGGGTCCGATATCTTGAAGCATTTTGGCATTGTTATTTCTAATAGCACCGACGTGAAATTGTTGTGCCCACGATTTTTTATTGTTCATCAAAGCCAATTCAAATAAAACGGCCGACTTGTATTTATTAATTTCAAGAGAAGAAATTATTTCGCCTTTCAATCCTTTTTCAAAAATAGTATTGACTTCCGTACTGGTATATTCCTCTCCGTAAAATGTAGTATGCCCGTGATCAGAAATACGACAACCTACTTCATGGAAAAAATCATGGCGCTCTTGAAGTGCTTTTATTAATGTTGGAAAATCAGTTATAGCATGGCCAACTGTTTTTGATAATTTTTGAATCCAATCTACAAATGCGGGTCCTTTTTCAATTTCCGTTGCTTTGTCAGGACGAAAAGAAGGCAATACTCTAATTTCAAAAGTTGCGTCTTGCAATTGTTTATGGTAGCGCAAATCATCCGTTGGATCATCGGTAGTTCCTACCACAGAAACGTTCATTTTACGGAGTAAATTTCGAACACTGTATTCTGGTTTTTTCAATAAATCAGAACATTGGTTGTAAATGGCTTCCGCAGAATCAGCATCCAATAAAGTAGTGATGCCAAAATAATTTTTAAGTTCCAAATGGGTCCAATGATACAAAGGATTTCTTAAAGTATACGGAACTGTTTCTGCCCATTTCTGAAATTTTTCATAATCAGATGCATCACCTGTAATGAATTTTTCATCCACCCCATTGGCACGCATGGCTCTGTATTTATAATGATCGCCATCAATCCAAATTTGGTATAAATTCTCAAATTGGCGGTCTTCGGCAATGTCTTTTGGCGACAAATGACAGTGGTAATCAAAAATAGGTTGTGCTTTTGCAAAATCGTGATACAGCGTTCTTGCTGCCTCACTATGAAGCAAGAAGTCCTCTTTTATAAATATATTTTCAGACATACTTATTAAAATAAACTTTTTTCAATTCCCATTTCTAACCCTCTTAATTCGGCAAGACCACGTAAACGTCCAATTCCTGAATATCCAGGATTTGTTTTTTTGTTCAAGTCATCTAGCATTTGATGTCCGTGATCTGGACGCATCGGAATGATTCTTTTCGTTTCTTTTTGTTTTTTCAAAATCGATTTTACCACCTCATACATGTCCACATCACCCTCTAAATGATTGGCTTCATAGAAATTTCCTTCTGCATCACGCTGCGTACTTCTCAGGTGAATAAAATTCATTTTGTCGCCGTGACGGTCTACAATTCCAGGCAAATCATTATCAGCAATAACGCCGTAAGATCCCGTACACATGCAAAATCCGTTTGAAGGCGAATCAATTGCATTTAATAATTGAATCAAATCAGCTTCCGTACTTACAACTCTTGGTAGTCCTAAAATTGGATACGGAGGATCGTCAGGATGAATCGCCATTAAAACACCAGCACTTTCGGCTACAGGAATAATTTCACACAAGAAATAATACAAGTTTTCTTTCAATCTATTGGCATCAATACCGTCATATCCTTGAAGTACTTTTAAGAAATCTTCCACAGTATAGGATTCTTCTGCTCCTGGTAATCCTGCAATAATATTTTGTTGCAATTTTACTTTATCGGCATCCGTTAATTTTTCAAATGTCGCTTTGGCTTTTGCTTGTTGCGCTTCTGAATACGTGGTTTCTGCTCCTGGTCTTTTTAAAATAAACAATTCAAAAGCAGCAAATTCGTTGATATCAAAACGCAACGCTTTAGAACCATCAGGCATTTCATAGGATAAATCAGTTCTTGACCAATCTAAAACAGGCATAAAATTATAGCAAACAATATTTATTCCACATGTCGCTAAGTTTCTAATACTTTGCTTGTAGTTTTCTATGTATTTCAAATAATCACCCGATTGTTTTTTGATGTCTTCATGAACCGGAATGCTTTCAATAACAGATAATGTTAATCCTGCCGCTTCCACTTCGTTTTTTCTTTTCATGATTTCGTCCACCTCCCACACTTGTCCATTTTTAATATGGTGTAGGGCTGTAACAATTCCAGTGGCACCGGCTTGTCTGGCGTCTGATAATTTTACTGGGTCATTTGGTCCGTACCATCTCCATGTTTGTTCCATAAC
>CALPQA020000015.1 GCA_943325595.2 Auritidibacter sp. Marseille-P8566 | reverse complement strand
TAACAATATTTTTATAATTCTTAAACAAAACAAAATTTAACTATGAAATCAAAATTATTACTAATCACTTTTATCTTAATTTCTTCTTTGGGATATTCCCAAATGCTTGAGATTAGCGGTAAAGTAATCGATGCAAAATCAAATACTCCGATACCAGGAGTAAATATTGAGTTTCAAGGTTCGTCGCAATTTTTAACTTCGGACATTGATGGGAATTTTAATTCTTCAAAAATTCCTTCGGGTTCCAAACTAGTTTTTAGTTCGATTGGTTATAAAAAGTATGAATTTAAAGTAACAAAATCTCAAAAAGTTACCATTCAAATGGAAGCAGTTTCTGAATCTTTAGAAGAAATTGTAGTTATTGGATATGGTTCTAAAAAGAAACGTGATGTAACGGGTTCTGTTACTGTTGTTTCTAGTAAAACTATTGATGAGTTGAAACCTATAAAAATTGAACAAGCTTTGCAAGGAACAGTTGCCGGTGTTGCAGTTTCTGCACAATCTGGTTCTCCGGGTGCTGGTTTAGATATTAGAATTCGTGGAATTTCTACCAATTTAAATAATGCTCCTTTAGTTATTGTTGATGGTTATCAAGGTGATTTAGGAATTATTAACCCAAATGATGTTGAAAGCATTACGGTATTAAAAGATGCTCAAGCTGCTATTTATGGAACTATTGGTGCGAATGGTGTAATATTAATTACTACAAAATCAGGCAAGAAAAATGCTAAAACTAAAGTAACTTACAATTCCTATATTGGTTCTCAAGAAACAACCAAAAAAATCAATTTGCTTAATGCTACAGATTATGCATTATTGCTAAACGAAAGTTATGGTAATGGTGGGCAAGCGCTACCTTACCCAATTGTTTCTGGTTTAGGAAAAGGAACAGATTGGCAAAATGAAGTTTTCAATAAAGCGCCAATTGTAAGTAATGATTTTTCAATTTCAGGCGGTTCCGACAAAATTACCTATGCATTTAGCGGTTCTGACATGTACCAACAAGGTATTATTGGTGCAGGAAAATCGGATTATAAAAGAAATACGGCTCGTTTGTCTTTAGGAGCGGATTTATCAGACAAATTTAAATTATCAGCAAATGTTATTTATACATACATTGATAGAGATGCTTTAAATGAAAGAGGTTTAGGATCGGTTTTGTTCAATGCAATTAACACACCTTCTACATTAACTCCTTATGATACTAATGGAGATTATACTTTAGTGCCTAGTACAACTGGTTTTGGTATTGAAATTATCAATCCTTTGGCTCAAATTGAAAACACCTACAACGATTACAAACTTAAAAAATTAAATGGTGGAGTTACTCTAGACTACGATGTTGTAAAACATTTTAAAGTAACCGCAAGAGCTGGTTTTAATACAGGAAATAGCAAAGGAAAAACATTTAATAAACAAGTAAATTATGGTGGAAAAGTTTTTGATATTACAAGAAGTAGTGTGAATCAAAATGCTATAAACGATAACGATTATACTTTTGACGCATTCGGGGTATACGAAAATACATTTAAAGAGAATCACAAATTAAAATTAACTTTTGGCCAAACAGTTTTCAAAGAATTTGGATCTGGACTTTTTGCAACGGGCTTTGACGTTCCTAATAATTCATGGGAAAATGCAGATATTAGTTTAGCGACTGGTACAAGTACTGCAGGTGTTAGAGATGTTGGTTCATATGGTTATGATGAAAGAAGATTGACTCATTTTGGAAGATTTGAATATGACTTTAAAGGTAAATACTTGTTTTCTGCGATGGTTGCAAGAAACGTTTCTACAAAATTTGGACCTGATAATAGAGTAGCAGCTTTTCCATCATTTACAGGTGGTTGGATTGTTTCAGATGAAAATTTCTTTAAAAAAGACGGTTTTTTTAATTTCTTAAAAATAAGAGCAAGTTGGGGATTATTAGGAAATGATAAAATTGGTAATAATCGTTATGTAGGAAATTTAGGAGGTGAAGGAGCATATGTTTTTGATAATACGTTACTAAACGGTGTTTCTGTTGGAGTGATTCCAAATCCAAAAATTAAGTGGGAAGCAGATGAAAAATTAGATTTAGGTTTTGATGCTAAAGTATTAAACAACAAAATTGATGTCACTTTTGATTACTTCAAAGACACTCGTAATGATTTGCTAATTGGTAATATTCCAGTTTCAGGAATTACAGGAGTTTATGCCCCTGGTTCAGGAGCACCTACAATTAATGCTGGTTCAGTAGTAAACGAAGGGTTTGAATTTGCAGTAAATTATAAAGATAAACTATCAGATGATTTTAAATTTGGAATAGGTTACAATGTAACTACGCTTAAAAATAGAGTTACTAAAGTTGATAACAGTACTGGATTTATTGAAGGTGGTAGTTTTGGTGTTAGCCAGCCTGCGCCATCAAGAATGGAAGTTGGTCACGCTATAGGTTATTTCATTGGATACCAAACGGATGGAATTTTCCAAAATCAAGCCGAGATTGATGCACATCCATCTCAAGCGGCTTTAGGTGCTGCAACTTCTCCTGGGGATATTCGTTATAAAGATTTGAATGGTGATGGTGTTATTGATTTAAAAGACAGAACAGATTTAGGGAATCCAATTGCTGATTTCACAATGGGATTGAACTTAAATTTTAATTATAAAAATTTCGATTTTGTTGCCTATTCATATGCTTCAATTGGAAACGAAATGGTTCGCAATTATGAAAGAACCTTAGCAAATGTCAATCGCTCTAATTATGTTTTAGGAAGATGGACTGGCGAAGGAACAAGTAATACAGTTCCAAGAGTTACAACAGGAGCAACAAATAACAATGTGCTTTCTGACTATTTTGTAGAAGATGCTTCTTTCTTAAGAATTCAAAATATTCAATTGGGTTATACTTTGAACAAAACACTTTCAGAGAAATTCAAAATTAGTAAATTGAGATTGTATGCAGGTGTGAATAATTTATATACTTTCACAAAATATAGAGGTTTTGACCCAGCAGCAACAGATGGTTCTCCAATTGGTGGTGGAATTGATTATGGATTTTATCCAACACCAAAAACCTATATGATGGGTATAAACGTTAATTTTTAATACTAGAAAGATGAAAAAATATATAATAAAATCAAGTATTGCTATTGCACTTTTCGCAACCTTAAGCATTTCTTGTTCCGATAATTTTGTAGATAGAGACCCAGTTTATTCTATCGATTCTGAGAATTATTTTAATTCTAAAGCTGATTATGATAACGCTTTAATTGCAGCGTATGATATGTTACAATCTTCCTATATTAATGTAATGATGGGAGAAATTGCTTCTGACAATACGCTGTCGGGTGGTGAAAGTGCAACCGATGTTATCGGAATTCAACAAGTAGATGAAATGACCCATACGTCTCAAAACAGTAATCTAAAAGACCTATGGAACTGGATGTTTGCAGGGGTAAACAGAGCTAATTATATCTTAGAATTCAAAGATAAAACGGACTTTTCAGGTAAAAACCAAGTGATTGCAGAGGCGAGATTCCTAAGAGCGTATTACCAATTTGAATTGGTGAAATGGTTTGGTGGAATTCCAATGAAAGGTGATGCCCGTTTCAAATTAAACGATGAAAAAACAATCCCAAGATCTTCGGTAACTGCTGTTTATGCTTCAATTGAGTCGGATTTACAATTTGCTGTAGAAAATTTAAATCCTGTTGCTGCTCAAAAAGGGAGAGCTACTAAAGGAGCTGCACAAGCGCTTCTTGGAAAAGTATATTTATACCAAAATAAATTTGCAGAAAGTGCTTCTACATTAGAAAGCTTGATAGCTTCGAATTCCTATTCATTGGTTACAAATTACAATTCTATTTTCGAAAATGCAGGAGAAAACAATGCTGAATCAGTATTTGAAGTACAATATACAGATGCTGAAGGAGCTAGTTTTGATTGTCTTCAATGTAGTGAAGGTAATGTAGCTGTAGGTTTCAACGGAATTAGAAATTATTCAGGACCACTTTTTGATTCTGGTTATAGTTTCAATGTTCCAACGCAAGAAGCATACAATGCTTTTGAAGCAGGAGACAACAGAAGAGATGTTGCAATTTTGAATATTGTTACTTGGGCAGCATCAAATACAGGAGTTTCTTATGGAACGGGTTACAAACATACAGGTTTCTTCAACAGAAAATACATTGCTCGTCAAGGGGATGCTAATGTAGGAGATCAAAATCTTACCAATCCAAATAATTACCGTTCTATTCGTTATGCCGATGTTTTGTTAATGGCTGCTGAAGCCAATAGCCGTTCTGGAAATAATGCAAAAGGACAAGAATATCTAAATAAAGTGAGAGACAGAGCTTTTGGAGACACAAATCACAGAATCACAGTTTCTGGGCAAGCTTTAACTGATTTTATTTGGAATGAAAGAAGAGTCGAATTACTTGGTGAAGGTCACCGTTTCTTCGACTTGGTTCGTACTGGAAAAGCAGTTGGTAAAATCACAGGATTTGCAGCCAATAAAAATGAAATTTTCCCAATTCCTTTCGAAGAAATTCAGTTTTCAAATGGTAATTGGCAACAAAACCCTGGATATTAAAAAATTAAAACTATGAAAAATATAAAATTTATAATTAGCATTTTTGTTTTGACATTTCTATTAGGATGTTCAAAAGATAGTAATGATGTGGATTTAGAGGCTATTACAGCACCTATAAATATATCTGCAAAAATTTCAATAGCGCCTGATAATACAGGAAATGTGACCATTATCCCAATAGGGGAAGGAGTTTCTCAATTCGAAGTTTACTATGGCGATACTACAGTTCAACCAGCATTACTTGGAGCTGGAGTTGCAGTTACCCACCGTTATAATGAAGGAACTTTTACCGTTAAAATTGTAGGGATTACTGTAAACGGAAAAAGATCAGAATATACTAAAGTAATTACAATTTCGTTCTTTCCACCAACAAATCTTCAGGTAAATCTTGCTGTTTCTTCATTGAATACAATGGAAATTAATGTGAGTGCTACGGCAAATTTTGAAACTAATTTTAAAATTTACTACGGTGAAAATCTAAACGAAATTCCTGAAACATTTTTGCAAGGGGAAACTAAAACACACATTTATACCAATCCTGGAACTTACCAGGTGAGGGTTTATGCTGTAAGTGGAAGTGCTCAATCTGTAGTGCCATTTACTCAAATGGTTACAGTTTCTCGTTCTGTATTAGTGTTATTGCCATTGGATTTTGATTCAACAACTTTACCTTATACTTTCGTAAATTTTGATGGCGGAACTGCTACAAGAGTTGCAAATCCATTTCCAACAGGAATTAATACAACTCCTTTTGTAGCTAAAATGGTGAAAGGCCCAGGTCAAGTTTGGGGTGGAAGTCTTATCGCACTTTCTTCTCCAATTAATTTTTCGGTAAACAAGAAATTCAAAGTAAAAGTATATTCTCCAAGAATTGGTGCCAAATTATTACTGAAAGTAGAAAACATGACCAATGGTGGAATCTCTTTTGAAAAAGAAGTTACTTGTACAGTTGCTAATGCTTGGCAAGAATTGACTTTTGATTACACAGCTATTTCAACTACTAATCAATATCAAAAGCTAGTATTTATATTCGATTTAGGAACAGTAGGAGATGCTTCTGCAAACTATACTTTCTATTTTGATTCTGTGATTTTAACTAACTAATACCTGTGATATTTACTATTCATAATATAACAAATACTAAAATGAAAAAAATAATTATAAATACAGTAGCTATTTTTGCCTTAATCTTGATGTCGAGTTGTCAAGAGGAGACTAAATCGTTTGGCGCTATAGATGCTCCAGTAAATCTTCATGTTACGGCTCAAATTGTTGGTCAAAACACGACTACAGCAATAAATGGTGACGGTACTGGAAAAGTTTTATTTACTGCTATTGCTGATAACGCCATCTCTTACCGTTATGTTTTTGGCGACGGAACGTCTCAAAATTCTCCTTCAGGAGTGTTTGAAAAGCGATACAATCAAACTGGTTTAAACACGTATACCGTTACAGTTATTGCAACTGGTAAAGGTGGAATTGCCGCAACTACAACTTTAGAAGTTACTGTATTAAGTAATTTCGAGGATCCTGAAGCAGTTCAATTTCTTACAGGAGGTTCTCAAAAAACATGGTATTGGTCCGCTTCAGAAACGGGACATTTAGGTGTAGGTCCAAATAATTCAGACGCTACCGAAAATTATTATGCTAAATGGTATCAAGCAATTCCATGGGAAAAAGCAAGTTCTTCTGAAAGTTCTTGTCTGTATGGAAATGAATTGACATTCTCAAAAGTGGGAAATGTGTTGAAATACCAATTAGATAATCATGGTCAAACCTTTTTTAATAAAGATTTTCAAAGTGTTGTGGGTGGAACAGCGGGTTATGACTTTTGCTATAATTTCGATGCTACCGGTTTGAAAACTGTAAATTTAGGACCTTCTGAATCTGTTGTTATGGCTAATCCCGACCATTTAACTAGAACAAGAGGAACAATGATGAATTTTTCTGACGGAGGTTTTATGGGGTATTACATTGGACAAAGTTCGTATGAAATATTATCAATAACAGCAACTAGAATGGTTGTTCGTGCTGTAATGGGAGGAAATCCAGCATTAGCTTGGTATCATGTTTTTACAACAATTCAACCAACTCAAGATGCTACTGATTATACAAATCTTGTATTTTCTGATGAATTCTCTACCGATGGCGCTCCTGATCCAACAAAATGGAGTTATGATTTAGGTGCTGGCGGATGGGGTAATGGCGAGCTTCAAAATTATACGAATAGTTCAAACAACGCTGTTGTTCAAGGAGGAAACCTCGTAATCACTGCAATTAAAAACGGAAGTAATTATACTTCTGCTAGATTAAAATCAGAAAACAAATACGAGTTCAAATATGGTAAAGTTGAGTTCAATGCAAAATTACCAGCAGGTGCAGGAACATGGCCAGCTTTATGGATGTTAGGACAAAATTATGCAACGAATATTTGGCCAGCATGTGGTGAAATAGATATTATGGAACACAAAGGATACCAACCAAATATTATTCTTGGAACGGTTCATTATACGGGTCATTCTGGTGGTGGTGGAATTTCATCACAAACTTCAGCTACTAATGTTTCTACAACATTCCATAAATATAAAGTAATTTGGAGCCCACAATCTATTCGATTTTATGTAGATAATGTATTGTTTCATTCTGTAATAAATACGAATTCACTGCCTTTCAATAGTGACTTTTTCTTGATTATGAATGTTGCAATGGGAGGAACTTTTGGAGGCCCAGTAGATCCCGCCTTTACACAATCTTCTATGGAAGTCGATTATGTAAGAGTATACCAATAATATTTGAAATACCTATAACAACAACAAGAAGTTAATCATTTACTTCTTGTTGTTTTTTATGAATTATTGAAGACCATTAAATGAAAAAACCATTAAAATATGGAATTGTATTTGCGACTTTATTTGCATTAAGTTGTTCAACATCAAAACCAATTACCGCTATTGAATACAAAAGAAATACTTTAGATATAAAAGTAGATTCTCTTTTGAAACTAATGACTTTAGAAGAAAAAGTAGGACAACTAAATCAATACAATGGTTTTTGGGAAATAACGGGTCCAACACCTAAAGACGGACAAGCAGCTAAAAAATATGCGGATCTTAAAAACGGTCTTGTAGGCTCTATGCTGAATATTAAAGGCGTTAAAGATGTTCGTGCCATTCAGAAAATTGCTGTCGAACAAACGCGACTCGGAATTCCATTGCTTTTTGGATTTGATGTAATTCATGGATATAAAACAATTAGCCCAATTCCATTAGCAGAAGCTGCAAGTTGGGATTTGGAAGCCATAAAAAAATCGGCGGCTATGGCTGCTGAAGAAGCGTCATCTGTAGGAATTAACTGGACATTTGCCCCAATGGTTGATGTTTCTCGTGATGCCCGATGGGGACGTGTTATGGAAGGTGCTGGTGAAGATTCTTTTTTAGGAAGTAAAATTGCATATGCTCGTGTTAAAGGTTTTCAAGGTGAAAATTTTAATTCTAATAAAACGATTTTAGCGTGTGCCAAACATTTTGCGGGTTATGCTTTCGCAGAATCGGGACGTGATTATTATACGGTCGATGTAAGCGAATCAACATTGCAAAACACTATTTTCCCGCCTTTTAAAGCTACTGTTGATGCTGGTGTAAGAACGTTTATGAATTCCTTCAATGAATTAAATGGGATTCCTGCAACTGGAAACGCGTATTTGCAAAGACAAGTTCTTAAAGGGGATTGGAATTTCAAAGGTTTCGTAGTTTCAGACTGGGGTTCAATTGGTGAAATGATGAACCATGGCTATGCTAAAGACAGCAAACATGCCGCTGAAATTGCTTTAAATGCAGGTTCAGACATGGATATGGAATCCAGTGCTTATGTGGAACACTTGGCTGCATTAGTTAAGGAAGGAAAAGTAAAAATTGATTTCGTTGACGATGCCGTAAAAAGAATTCTGAGAGTTAAATTTGAATTGGGACTTTTCGAAAATCCATACAAGTATTGCGATGAAACACGCGAAAAAGAGACTGTTGGAAAACAGGAATTTCAAAACGATGTTTTAGACATGGCTAAAAAGTCAATTGTGTTATTGAAAAACGAGAAAGAACTTTTACCATTAAAAAAATCAGGACAAAAAATAGCGCTAATCGGTGCTTTGGCAAATGATAAAACCAGTCCTTTGGGAAGTTGGCGAATTGCTGCAGATGATAATACTGCAGTTTCTGTTTTAGAAGGTTTGCAACAATACAAAGACAACCAACTTACCTATGCAAAAGGTGCTGATGTAACTGTTGGAAGAACCCAATTTATCTGGGAAACAAAAATTAATACTACCGATAAAAGTGGATTTGCAGAAGCTATTACTTTAGCCAAACAAGTGGATGTGGTAATTATGGTTTTGGGAGAACACGGTTTGCAAACAGGTGAGGGCAGAAGCAGAACAGAAATAGGTTTGCCTGGTGTACAACAAGAATTATTGGAAGCTGTTTATAATACAAATCCAAATATTGTTTTGGTATTAAATAACGGTCGTCCCTTAACAATTCCTTGGGCAGATGCTCACATTCCTGCCATTGTGGAAGCTTGGCAATTAGGAACTCAAAGTGGAAATGCAATTGCACAGGTCCTTTACGGAGATTATAATCCAAGTGGTAAACTGCCAATGACTTTTCCTAGAAGTATCGGTCAAGTGCCAATTTATTATAATTACAAAAACACAGGAAGACCAACATTGAACGAGCCTGAAAGCGTTTTTTGGTCGCATTATTCTGATGAAAAAAACACACCTTTATATCCTTTTGGGTACGGCTTGAGTTATTCTAAATTTGACTATTCAGATTTGAAACTAAGTTCGGATTCCTTTTCTAAAAATGGAGAAATTCAAATTTCTGTGACTCTTAAAAATACTGGAAAAGTCGCTGGAAAAGAAGTGGTTCAAATGTATATTCGGGATTTGATAGGAAGTATTACAAGACCGGTAAAAGAATTAAAAGGATTCGAAATGGTAGAATTGCAACCTAATGAATCTAAAAAAATAACATTTACAATTAATGAAAAAACAATTGAATTCTTCACAGCCAACTCCAAATGGGAAGCGGAAACAGGAGATTTTAAAGTATTCATAGGCGGAAGTTCTGCTGCAAATTTGGAAATGAACTTTCACTATTCTAACTAATCAAAAATGAAAAAGATTTTAATTGCATTGTTATTTATAAATTTTTGTACAGCACAAAATACAAAACGTACTCTAGTTTGGGAAGAAAATTTTGATTCTAAAGTCCTAAATGAATCGGTTTGGAATTTTGATCTAGGAAATGGTTGTCCCGATTTATGCGGTTGGGGAAACAGCGAGCGCCAAATTTATACCTACAAAAATCATTCTTTAGTAAACGGGAATTTGGTTATTCATGCCAATTATGAAGATGGAGTTTACACGTCTACTAAAATCACTACAAAAGATAAAAAACAATTCCAATACGGAAGGTTCGAAGCAAGAGCGAAATTACCTGTTGGACATGGAATTTGGCCTGCATTCTGGATGTTAGGTTCCAATATTTCAAAAGTAGGTTGGCCGAAAAGTGGTGAAATCGATATTCTAGAATATATCGGAAGGGAACCTCATACAATTTTCACTTCTTTGCACACACAAGACAGCCATGGCGAAACAATAAATACCAAGAAAACGAAATTTGAAACCATTGAAGAGGGTTTTCACATTTACGCAATGGATTGGACAAAGGATAAAATAGAATTTTTTGTAGATGGAACATCTGTTTATGTGTTTCAACCAGAAGTTAAAAACGAAGATGTATGGCCGTTCAACCAACCGTTCTATATCATAGTGAATTTGGCTATCGGCGGAAATTTTGGTGGACCTCAAGTTGACAATAACATTTTCCCTCAAGATTTCAGTATAGATTATATCAAAGTGTATCAATAAATCGTCCTTACGGTATATTTCTTACTATTTTTTTATCAATCATAATTAACGCTTTCAGCAATGTTGAAAGCGTTTTCTATTTTATATTGTGTCAAATATGTTAAATTTTCATTTCGAATTTGTTTTTTAATTATAATTTATGTTATATTTGGATATAATTTAATTCTAATTTAACATTTGCCTATAGTAGAAAACTACTTTTTAGAGATATTTCTCCAATTTTAATCTAACGACTAAAAAGTATTTTTATGGCTAATGTACAAACCCCTGACGCACTATTGGTAAAAAATTACATAGCAGGTGATGAAAACGCCTTGTCTATCTTAATTAACCGACACCAATCTAAAATTTACGGATTTATCTATTCCAAATTATCTGACAGAGATATTTCGGATGATATTTTCCAAGATACTTTTATTAAAGTGATTAAAACCTTGAAATCAAATTCGTATAACGAAGAAGGTAAATTTTTGCCTTGGGTGATGCGTATATCTCATAACCTAATCATCGATCACTTTAGACGAACAAAAAAAATGCCGATGAACAGAGAAACAGAAGAATTTTCAATTTTCTCCATCATGTCGGACAACGTTCCCAATATCGAATCCAAATTAATTACGGCACAAGTCGAAAACGATTTGAGAAAATTAATCGAAGAACTTCCTTCTGAACAAAAAGAAGTTTTAATGATGCGCATGTATCAAGATTTAAGTTTCAAAGAAATCTCAGAAATGACAGGTGTTAGCATCAATACTGCCTTAGGTAGAATGCGTTACGCAATTATGAATTTGAGAAAAGTTATTGACAAACATCAAATTATTTTAACCAATTAATACTTTTTTGTAATATCGTACGTTATAGTTAAATAGCATTTAAATCTAATTTAATTATGGCGAAAATTTACTCTCAAGAAGCTTTAAAAGGTTCAAAAGTTTTACCAAAAAAAGAAACAATCCAGTTTTTACTTAATTACTCAAAAGCGTTGAACGTAATTAAAGTTGGTAAAATGTCAATTGAAATTTTAGCTAACTAATCAAAATCCCGATATTTTATCGGGATTTTTTTTTATAATAATCATCCAAAACCGATTTTCGGCCAATGGTTTTGGTAATAATATCTGCATCTAAGTCCCAACCCCGAGCAGGAGAATATTCCCTGCCGTACCAAATGATTTGTAAGTGCAAGTCATTCCAAATTTCCATCGGGAAAATCCGTTTGGCATCTTTCTCCGTTTGTACTACATTTTTTCCATTCGTCAAATTCCATCGGTACATTAAGCGATGAATATGCGTATCCACAGGAAAAGCGGGAACTCCAAAAGCTTGCGACATTACCACACTTGCCGTTTTATGTCCCACCGCAGGCAATTCTTCCAAGGCTTCAAAACTTTGCGGTACTTTTCCACCGTGTTTGTCAATTAAAATATGCGACAAGCCATGAATTCCCTTCGATTTCATTGGCGACAATCCACAAGGTCTAATGATGGCTTTTATTTCCTCTACTGACATTTTAATCATATCATACGGATTATCCGCTTTGGCGAACAATAAAGGCGTAATTTGGTTCACCCGAACATCGGTACATTGTGCTGAAAGTAAAACAGCAATCAACAAAGTATACGGGTCTTTATGGTCCAAAGGAATTGGAATACTGGGATATTTTTCTTTTAACGTATTAATAACAAATGTTATTCGTTCTTGCTTATTCATTTTTCGTTAAATTTGAATCGTAAATTTACTACAATAAATGCATTAAATTTCAATTTCAAAAAAGAGTAGCAATTAAAAATAGAAGACAATGACAACATTAAAAAAAGGTGATAATGCACCCTTATTTTCGGGAGTTGACCAAGATGGAACTGCCCACAAATTAGCCGATTACAAAGGCAAAAAATTAGTAGTTTTCTTTTATCCAAAAGCAAGTACACCAGGTTGCACCGCCGAAGCCTGTGATTTGAGAGACAATTTCGAACGCTTTCAAGCTAATAATTATGCCATTTTAGGCGTAAGTGCCGATTCTCAAAAAGCGCAAGCCAAGTTCAAAGACAAATTTGAGTTTCCTTTCCCACTTTTGGCCGACGAAGACAAATCGGTGATTCAAGCCTTTGGCGTTTGGGGACCTAAAAAATTCATGGGTAGAGAGTATGACGGAATTCACAGAACGACTTTCATAATCGATGAAAATGGCGTTATCGACGAAGTTATTTCGGATGTAAAAACCAAAGACCACGCCAATCAAATTCTGAAATAGTTTTTTATTTTTTAGGAGCAGCAATTCTCGTTTTTACACACGATTTGTCCCGCTATGCGCTGTATCTGTTGTGGCGAACCCCGCCTCAACAGGATGCCGCTACTATCGGGGCTAATTATTTATGTTTAGATTTGTCAATCTGAAATTAACTTTTGATTTGTTAATCTAAATTTATTTCAGATTCTAATTTTTTATTCTATTATCGTCGAAACCTTTAGTCCTATCCGTAATGGTGTTAGAATGTCATTGCGAGGAACGCGGCAATCTCATGATTTAAATTATTTTTTACTATGTGGGCACGAGCGTGACGCTCGCCCTAGCTTGGGGCAGTTAGGGATTTTAATTTATCATATAATTTCAGTATTCTGTTTTCTATTTCAATTTTCAGTTGTATAATTAATTTTTTATGCAACGAACAGAAAAACCATAATTTTTAGGATGAATATTTCGTATTGCAAATTCAAAATCAAATTGTAAGCCACAAGTAAATGCGTAATCAGGATAGCTAATAGATTCAGACACACTCCACCATGTTGCATTATTTCCAATTGAACTAAACAAACCACTATTACGACCCCTGCTTCCAGCAGGAAGTCCAGTAAAACCACTACTATTTGTAGCATCTGTATTAGGATTAGACCAATGTGTAGTTCCCATTTCTTTCATTTTACCACCAGC
>CALPQA020000014.1 GCA_943325595.2 Auritidibacter sp. Marseille-P8566 | reverse complement strand
TGCCGAAATGAAAGACCTTTGGGAACACAAAACACAATACCAAAGAAAGGAAGAATATACGCCAGAAGATTTTTATGACCGTGCAGGAATTTGGGCCGAATTTGGAAAAATTGTCTGTATTTCTGTTGGATATTTTACCATTAAAGGAGACATTCGGCATTTCAGAGTGACTTCTTTTTTTGGAGATGAAAAGAAAATTCTTCACGATTTCATCAATCTCTTGAACAATCATTTCAACAAGCCGCAACATGTTTTGTGTGGCCATAACGCCAAGGAATTTGATATTCCGTTCATTGCGAGAAGGATGATTATCAACCAAATCGCCATTCCAAACAAGTTGAATTTATTTGGCAAAAAACCTTGGGAAATTCCCCATTTGGACACTTTAGAATTATGGAAATTTGGTGATTACAAACATTTTACTTCTTTGAAATTACTAACAAAAATCCTCGGAATTCCTTCTCCAAAAGGTGATATCGACGGAAGTCAAGTGGGACACGTTTTTTATGTCGAAAAAGATATCGATAGAATTGTAACCTATTGCGAAAAAGACACGATTGCCGTAGCACAAATATTTCTGCGTTTGCGTCGGGAAGATTTGTTGATTGACGAGGAAATCATTCACGTGTAAATTGACTATTGCCATTGCTATTGTCATTGCAATTGAATTTTATTTTTGATATTCAATTGCCATTGCAATTGATTTTTGCCATTACCTTTGATTTTATTACATTTACAAAAAATACAAATTATGGTTTTAAGTAGGTTCTGGCTAGTTATATTTATTTCTTCAATTGCATTTGTTGTAATCAGTTTGTTTTCTGGCAATAGTTATACACTCGATTTCATTATAAATGGTAAAAAAGACGATCCGATTTTAATATCAGAAAAATACCTAAATCAAGTTCCACTTTTCATAAAAGATAGTATTGAAAATGCTCCCGACAAAACAATCGTAATTGATAAAATCGCTTCAAACCCGGACACGACTTATGTTTATTCGGCGAAAACCGTAAAAATCTTTAGCGGTGTGCAAAAATCCGATGGGTTATTGCCAACATGTAAAAGCACCTTGCTAGATTTAATTTTGCCACTTCTTGCTTATTTAGCCTTTTTCTGTGGATTGATGGAGCTATTAATTATTTCTGGAGCATCAGAAAAACTAGCGAAATTGCTGAGTCCAGTATTTGTAAAAGTGTTTCCAAGTGTTCCAAAAAACCACCCATCTATTTCATTTATGACCATGAATTTTGCAGCTAATTTCTTAGGATTGGATTCTGCGGCAACGCCATTTGGGTTGAAAGCAATGGAAAGTTTACAAGAAATAAATCCTGATAAAGCCAAGGCAAGTGATGCTCAAATTATGTTTATGTGTTTGCATGCTTCGGGGCTTACTTTGATTGCAACTTCAATAATTGGTTATCGTGCGGCGGCCAACGCGACCAACCCCGCAGATGTGATGTTACCTTGTATTATCACCTCTTTTATCGGAACAATTGCTGCTTTTTTAATTGTTGGAATTAAGCAAAAAATCAATTTCAAAAGCGCTTCTTTGGTAATCGCTTTGATAACATTAATCGCTGCAATTATTGGTTTATTGATGTATGTAAACCATTTGGATATAATAGGGAAAAATTACTTTACGTCTAATCTTTCCGCATTGATATTGGTTGGGATTATTGCTTTTACTTTAATTTTTTCATTTATTAAAGAGAAGAAATTTACTGATGCCAATACGACTGTTTTTGAAGCTTTTGTTTCAGGAGCGAACAATGGGGTGAAAACGGGAGTTACTATTTTCCCATATGTATTGGGAATGCTAGTGGCTATTTCGTTATTCAGAAACAGCGGATTATTTGAAATTATTAGTGAGTGGATTGCTTTTGCTTTTTCAAATATGGGCGTTAGCAAAGAAATTACCGATGCCTTACCAGTTGCATTGCTTAGACCATTTAGTTCTGCAGGATCACGAGGATTTTTAATTGATTCTATGAACACTTTTGGAGCGGATTCCTTAACAGGAAGATTGAGTAGTATCTTCCAATGCAGTGCCGAAAGTACTTTTTATGTAATCGCCGTTTACTTTGGTTCTGTAAATATCAAAAACACTCGTTACGCTTTAGGAACCATGCTTCTAGTTGATTTAATTTGTGTGATTACAGCTATTTTTGTGGCTACTTGGTTTTTTTAGAAATCAAATTTCAACTGAACCACAATTGTTTTCTTGATTTCGGTGTTCAGATTACTCAAGGAAATTCCTAACAAACGAACAGAATCTTTCATGCGTTCTTGAAACAATAATTCTTTGACGGTATCGAACAAAAGCGACTTATCCGAAATGAAGTAAGGCAACGTTTTACTTCGGGTTTGCTGCGTAAAATCGCTGTATTTTATTTTTAAAGTTACCGTTTTCCCAGCAATTTTGTGTTTTTTTAAACGGCGGTCTAATTCGGCTGCAATGGTTTCTAAACGCTCTTGCATAAAAATCTCGGAGGTTAGATTTTCATCAAATGTGTGTTCGGCAGCTACCGATTTTGTTATCCGATTGGGCTTTACTTCACTATTATGGATGCCCCGAACGACATTGAAATAGAAAGCACCCGATTTCCCAAAATGCTTTTCTAAGAATTCGATGGGTTTGCTTTTTAAATCCAAACCTGTAAAAATCCCTAATTGGTACATTTTCTCGGTAGTTACTTTCCCTACACCATAAAATTTACGGATGGGCAAGTCCTCTAGAAACGGAATTACTTCGTCTGGTGGAACTGTTTTTTGTCCGTTGGGTTTGTTGACATCGCTAGCCACTTTTGCAATAAATTTATTCACAGATATTCCAGCTGATGCCGAAAGTCCCACTTCGTTAAGAATCCGTAATCGGATTTCTTGGGCAATTAGCGAGGCGCTAGGATTTCCTTTCTTGTTTTGGGTGACATCAAGATAGGCTTCGTCAAGAGAAAGTGGCTCGACCAAATCGGTATAGTCGTGAAATATTTTTCTAATTTTTTGAGAAATCTCTTTGTAACGGTCAAATCGGGGTCTTACAAAAATGAGTTCGGGGCAATATTTTTTTGCCAATGCGCCACTCAACGCACTTCGAACACCAAATTTTCGCGCTTCATAACTGGCTGCTGAAACTACACCACGAATTTCATTTCCCCCAACTGCAACTGGTTTTCCCCGTAAATCAGGATTGTCCATTTGCTCGACAGAAGCATAAAAAGCGTCCATATCGACATGAATGATTTTTCGTTGTGGCGCAGTTTCCTCCATTTTAAAATTAAAAAGGCTTGGGATAATAATTGTGGTTTTGTACTATTTGAATTCGCTCCGATAGTTATTACAAAAGTACAATTTCTTATTATTGTGACTTGTTAAACTTTCATGTCTTCAGAAATTGGTTGCTTCTTTTCTGTTGGAAAAAAGAAACTCATTGGTTTTTTCTTAAAGTGATTCCAAATCGAAATGGTTACAAAGCGCAACTCAAAAACAGAAATCGAACGAGAACGAAATGCCAATCCTAATGACAAACTAAAACTCACTAAGAAATTGACCAACCCGATAATTCCAATTCCGAAAATTCCCCAAAATAGCATGGAATTGCTAACGTTATAATTAGCGCCATAAAGTCCCAGCGCTAAGTTTCCGCTGGCAAAAGTAATGTGACGAATGTCAAGGTTTAATCCTAGAAATAATCCCACAGAAGCGGTGCTTCCCATAAAAACCCCAAACCAGAAATTGGCAATCAATCCCGACCATTTTTTTTCATACAGTTGAGATAATTTCAACGTTTTGGCTTTCCCAATACTCTTTTTCAAGAGTGGATGTTCGGCAATTCTAAAATAAACTTGATTGTGTTTGTCCCTATTTGAAACACTCCCAGAAATAATCCCTGATAAAAACAGAAATACTCCCGCAATAGCAGCATGTAAAATTGCTAATGAGTGAATCGGACTCAAATCTGTTAGTAATGTATTCCATTTTGCTGAAGCAATATTATAGTCAAAAGCGTAATCTATAAGCCAAATCCCAAGTAAAGAAACAGGAAAAGCCATGACAACATTTCCTACAAAAGCGATAAATTGTGATCGGAAAACACGTGCGAAAAGTACTGCAAAAGGTTGGTATTTCTCAATACGATCTCCATCTGTATTGGCTCCTTCTTCTAGTGCTTTAATTAAAACCGATGCGGTCATTGCAGGTTGTTTGGTGGCCAATGTAAATCCAAAAATGTAGATGGCAATAAACCCAAAAGAATAGTTCATGCTGTAAAAAAAGGCATGTCCAAAAAAGCTCGTATCTACTTTTGATAAAAGGACTTTGATGATGCATAAAATCCCCACAATAAAACCTCCTCCAAGTGCGGTTCGAAGCATTCTGAAATATTCTCTTCGTCCTTCGGTGATGTAAGTTTCACCTGTTTTTGCAGTATGTTGCGTTATTTCATATGAAATTAATTGGATGCTTTCGCCAATGAATTTTCGGACATTATTTTTATAACAGTTGTATTTTATTAATTGAAGTAAAAGCTTAATTCCGTTGCTTTTTTCATCATTTGCATTTTCAACAACCAATAAAGGTATCAAAACTTTTATACGTTCTAATTGCTGTTTAATTTTCAGCAAACTCTGATTAACGCGCAGTGAAATGCCATATTTCGAACTGTTTTGAAATGCTGTTTCAATAAAATCGTCGCACTTTTTATGAAAAACCCAAAGCTGAAGATATATTTCGTCGTCTGCGGAAATGTAGTGGGTTGCCGTATTTTTTAAGGTAGTTTGAATCTTTAGAAGTTCATTTTCAAATGCTACAAATGGGCTTTCTAAATCTTCAAATTCAGGCACCATCTTGAGAACGTCTGTTTCCATCGCTCGCCCACTAATTCTTTGTGAAAGTAACGAGATTGATTTTAATAGTTCTGCTAAAACCGAATGGGGTTCTGTAGTTTCATAAATAGATTGGAATTCTAAAATCACATATAATTCTTCCAACTGTTCCAGTGGAATTTTTTCAACCCAAATAACATCGGAAGCCAAATAAAAAACCTGGTTCAAAACATATTCTAAAGTATTTTTTTGAGGTTGATCGGGTAGAAATTTTGCGTAGATTCTTTTTTTAACTTCAAAAATAAAATCTACATCTTGCAAAATCGCTGCGTCAGAAAGAATTTTGTTAAAAATTTTATTTGTCAGAATTTCCTTTAAATATTTAGATAGTTGGGTTGCACAAATTGGATTTTGTTTCAAAAAAACAATAATTTCTTGCAAATCAACTTTGTCTAATTTTTCGGGGTGCAAAGGGCGCACGAGATGAATTAAGTTTACTAATACTTCTAATTCATCTGTCTTTGTTTTCCAAAATTGTGTCTCTCCAAAAGTATTGGAAATAAATTCTAAAACTGAAATTTTGAGTTTTGATTTTGAATTAAACATAGTTGAATCGCTCTGTGATTTGTAAAAATACGAATTGACACGTTAATTTTTATTAACTTGGTCAAATAAATAACATCTTTTAACAATGATTGAAATAGAGCGCAAATTTTTAGTTACTTCCGATGAATATAAAACAGCTGCATTTGCAAAAAATGAAATCGCGCAAGGCTATTTAAATTCAACTCCTGAGCGAACGGTTCGGGTCAGAATTAAAGGAGACAAAGGCTATGTAACCATTAAAGGAAAGGGAAACGAATCGGGAATGTCTCGTTTTGAATGGGAAAAGCAAATTCCAGTTGCTGAAGCTAAATCTCTTTTAGAATTGTGTGAAAAGGGCGTTATTAGTAAAACTCGTTTTGAAATAAAAGCGGGAAATCACGTTTATGAAGTAGATGAGTTTTATGGAGAAAATCAAGGATTGGTAGTTGCAGAAATCGAATTGCAATCGGAAACAGAATCTTTCGAAAAACCGAGTTGGTTAGGAAATGAAGTTACCAACAACGAACAATATTACAATGCTTATTTGAGTAAAAACCCTTTTAAAAACTGGAATAAAGAGTAATTTATTCTTCAACTGTTTCAATCTTAACCATTGTAGAACCGCTATTTTTATTGGATACAATTTCCATAAAAGCACGTCTTGACAAATCAATTTCACGACCTCTAGAAAAGGGTCCACGATCAATAACCTCTACAATTACTGATTTTCCGTTTTCTTCGTTGGTAATTCTCAATTTTGTACCAAAAGGCAATTTTCTGTGTGCTGCAGTGTATTTATCATTGTTAAATCGAACACCGCTTGACGTTCTTTTGCCATTAAATTTATTGGCATAATAAGAAGCGTGAACTTTTGCTTTATATGCTTTAAATTTCAGTACTGGTTTTGGTTTTAGAGTATCTGCTACAACGATTTTAGCTTTAGCAGTGTCAATGACCACTTTTGCTGGAATTGGTTTCGTTATTTTTTGTGCTTCTGCAGTCATTCCTATTGCCAAAAAAAGGAAACAAGTAATAAGTGTTGAGAATTTTAATTTATGTTGGAACATAATTAATTTTTTAGATAGTTTCAATTTGCATGTGTGCAAAAATCAGTAAAAGCCCAATAAGGACTTTTACGTTTATTTTAGAACCATAATTGCCAAGGAATTTTACTTAAAATTAAAAGCAAACCTAAGCCATAATAAATTGAAAATGTTTTAAATTTTGATTCGCTAGTTGTCAATTTTTTATGTTTTACCCAGCCTATTGTGATTAGAGTGATGGCAATTATATTTACCAAAGGATGTTCTAGTGAAGTCAATCGCAATGCTTTGTCTGCCATATTTCCTAAAGATTCAAAACCAAGTGGAGAAACAAAATACAATACCAAACCAACTAACAATTGTGTGTGCGTTCCAATTAATCCTAGTATCGCGATTTTTCTGTCTTTGGCAGTAAATTCTTTTTTTGAAGCCATTCCGATAAGGGAATTAACAACGGTTACAACAAGTAATAAAAGTGCTAGATAAGCCCAGCCTGAGTGAAATTTTTGTAAGAAAACGTATAAATTCATAAGGGGTTTATTATTTAATTTGAACAAATATAAAGAAAAAAGCATAAAAAAACGACATTCTTAAAGTAAGAATGTCGTTTTAAAATTATAGTTTACTTTCTAATTTATTAGAAATTGTAGCTAATTGTGAAGTTCCAAGTTCTTCCAAATCCGAAGAAAACCTGATTTGTTTTATCTACACCATCATAAAGACCAGTTTGTTGGTACAATTGATATGCTGTTAAATTTGGATTTGTACCCGTCATGAAATCAGCTTGTGTTTTTGCAGTGTTGTTAGTTCTTGATTCAGCGATATAAACTTCATCCAAAACGTTGTTTACGTTCAAACGGAAATTTACTGCATTTGCTTTGTCTTTTCCAACCATTAATTTATATGAAAAACCAGCATCCATTAATCCAAATGAAGGTAATTGTAAAGATCCTTTATCAACAATTGCTTGAGTGGTAAATTTACTTGGGTCAAAACTTGCATATAAATTGTCTGCATATCTGTAGTTTGCATCTAATTTTACATTTCTAATAACTTCATAAGAAGCTCCTAAAGATGCTGTTAATTGCGCTGCATCACCAACTTTTAATCCAGAGATGTTTTGTTGTGTAGCCAATTGTAAATCAGGATTTGTTTGAGTTGCAGTTACAGGAACTAATAAAGGTCCGTTAGTATCTTCTCTAAAGAAAGATGATTTAACAACTGCACTTCCGTAAGTCCAATCTCCAAAAGAGAACATACCGTTAATTACCAATTTACGTATAGGTTTAACTGTGAAATCTAATTCAGCTCCTTGGTGAATTTGGTTTACACCTGACATAAAAGCAAAGGCTCTAACAGAGTTGTTTGTTGAAGCTAATCCATCAGGATCAACTAAAGAAGTACTTGAATTTACAAAACGGTCATTCCAAGTTGTTCTGTAAATATTTACGTTTGCATTGAAAACAGAAGAACGGAAACCGTAACCTGCTTCAACTCCCATAATTTTTTCATTAGTTAAATCTTTATTCAAGATTGAAGTGTTTACAGGGTAAACGGCGTTAAAAAATGGTTGTTTTGAATAGTAACCTGCATTTACAAATACATTGTGGTGTGCACCGATGTTGTAATTTACACCACCTTTAGCATTTCCACCTAAGATGTTTTTGTAGCTTGTAGAATACAATGCTTCTGTAGTAAGGTATTTGAAATAGTCATTTCTTTTGAAACCTTGTTGAGAAATAGCTCCTTGAACGAAAGCAGTAAGGTTTTCAGTAGAATATTCCAATTGAGTAAAAGCGCCGTACCATCTAACTAAACCATCATTGTTGTAGTTGATTTTTTGTTGGTAATCAGAATTGAAAAATGGGTTTCCGCTTGGCAAAGCTTCGTATTGGAAACTTAACGTTCTTACTGGATTATTTTTATCAGTAGTGTCATAATATCTATTAGCACCCAATAAATCATTGATGTTTTGATAGTGAATTCCTCTGTAAGCTCTTACATCAATTCCAAAATCAATAACTAATTTATCACTTAATTTTTTATTTAAATCAATAACACCACCATACCAGTTGTGAGAGTTAACAGATGAAATTTTTGAAATTCCTGAACTCAAACTTGTAGTAGAACCAGAAGATGAACTGTTTTGAAAAGCGCCACTTGTAAGTGTTCTTGTGTAATTTACACCTCCAATATTTACAGTGCGACCTTGGTTCCAATTGTTAATTAAATCAACATTTACTAAACCATCAGCAGTTCTTAAAGAAGCGTCAAAATATGCTTTTCCTCTAATTCCACCTGTTCCGTTTGTTCCTCCACCACGACCCCAAGAACCGTAAACTACTGTAGATAATTTTGTAGTTTCATTGATTTTGTAATCCCAGTTGAAAGAAGCAATAGGTTTGTGATAATAATTAGTTCTGAAGCTATATTCTTCACCATTCAATTTTCCCCAATCAGAGTTGTATTTAATGTTTGGTTCTCCATTGCTGCTGTATTTGATATAATCAGCAATTGTTGGAGCAGCAGATCTTTGGTTATGCCATTGTGGGGCACCAGTAAAAGTTAATTGAAAATCGTGTTTTTCATTTAATTTATATCCTAAACCAATAAAATAGTTAGCTCCTGCAAATTTAGTTCCATCTACATATCCTTCTCCACTTGTTTGGCTTAACAAAATCGAAGCAGATAATCCGTTTTTCATTAATCCAGTAGAATAAGAAGCAGTAGTTTTTAAGTAGTTATCATTTGCAGTTCCAGTAGAAATGCTTCCACCTTGTTTGATGTCAGCAGTTCTAGTAACAACATTTATAGTTCCACCAACAGATGAAATAGCTAATTTAGAAGAACCCAATCCTCTTTGAACTTGCATTGAAGTTGTAACATCAGACAAACCTGCCCAGTTACTCCAATAAACAGAACTGTTTTCCATGTCGTTCACAGGAACTCCATTTATCATAACAGCAATGTTTTTTTGGTCAAATCCACGAATGTTAACTCTTGAATCTCCAAAACCACCACCTGATTTAGTAGCATAAACCGAAGGCGTGTTGTTCAATAATTCAGGAAATTCTTGGTTTCCTAATTTCGCTTGAATCTCTGAAGCCTTAATTGTTGATACAGCTACAGGAGTTTTTCTGTCCTTAGCAACGTCAATAACGGTGCTTTTGATAATAACCTCTTCCAATTGATTAGAAGCATTTTTCACAGAATCTTTTACTTTCTCTTGAGAGTAAGAAAACCCTGCAATTAAAAGAAACAATCCTGTTAATAAATTGTTTTTCAAATTTTTCATGTTGCGTTGTTTAAATTTTTTGCAAATTTCAAATATTAATTCTTTGAACGTGTTAATTAAATGTTAATATATAATTATTTGTTAAAATTTGCAAGTGATTTTTAGTTCTAAAAGCTTCACCAACGTGAAATAAAAAAGCCCGACAAATTTTAATAAGTCGAGCAGTTGTTATTATTTTGAGTGATTATTTTTTGAGATAATGATTCAATAAAAATTCAGTCGAACTGTCATGATTATTTAAGGTTCCAGAATTAATTTCGTTTAAAATAGAGGTTGCTAATTGCTTTCCAAGTTCAACACCCCATTGGTCATAACTAAAAATATTCCAAATCACCCCTTGAACAAAAATTTTATGCTCATACATAGCAACTAAAGAACCCAAAGTTTCTGGAGTTAAGCTTTTTATTAAGATAGTATTTGTTGGTTTATTCCCTTTAAACACTTTAAAAGGATTTAAATATGCTGCTTTTTCAGATGAAACTCCTTGTTTTTCAAATTCATTTCTAACTTGTTCTTCTGATTTTCCGTTCAATAATGCTTCGGTTTGAGCAAAGAAATTTGACATTAATTTATCGTGATGGTCTTTGTTTCCATATAAAGAATTTACAAATCCAATGAAATCTGTAGGGATTAATTTTGTTCCTTGGTGAATCAACTGAAAAAATGCGTGTTGCGAGTTTGTTCCAGGTTCTCCCCAAATAATTGTTCCCGTTTGATAATTAACTGGTTTTCCATCACGACCAATACTTTTTCCATTACTTTCCATAATTCCTTGTTGCAAGTATGGAGCTAATTTTTGTAAATATTGGGTATAAGGAATTAAGGCTTCACTTTCGGCACCAAAGAAATTATTGTACCAGATGCTTAATAAAGCTAAAACTACAGGAATATTTTTATCGAAAGCTGCTGTTTTGAAATGTTCATCCATTTCATTAGCACCTTTCAAAACTTTATCAAAATTTTCAAAACCAACGGCTAAACTTATAGACAAACCAACGGCACTCCATAAAGAAAATCTTCCGCCAACCCAATCCCACATTGGAAAAACATTGTCAGCATTAATTCCAAACTCAGTTACGTTTTTTAAATTTGTAGAAACGGCAACAAAATGGTTTGCTACATCTTCCTGCTTTGCAGATTTCAAAAACCAAGCCCGAATTGTCTCCGAATTTGTCAGTGTTTCTTGAGTTGTAAATGTTTTAGAAACGATAACAAATAAGGTAGTTTCAGGATTTAATTTTTTAATAATTTCATTTACATGATCACCGTCAACATTAGAAACAAAATGGACATTTAAATGATTTTTATAGAATTGTAGTGCTTCAACAACCATTGCTGGTCCCAAATCCGAACCGCCAATTCCAATATTTACAATATCGGTAAATGTTTTTCCGGTAAATCCTTTTCGAGTGCCATTCAGAATTTCATCAGTGAAGGTTTTAATTTTACTTTTCACTTCATAAATTTCAGGAATGATATCTTGTCCGTCAACTTTAACTACAGCCTCTTTAGGTGCCCGTAAAGCCGTATGAAGTACTGCTCTGTTTTCTGTTTTGTTAATTACTTCCCCATCAAAATAACCTGAAATGGCTTCTTTTAAATGCACTTCGTTAGCTAATTTTACTAACAAATCCATTGTTTCTTGATTGATTCTGTTTTTTGAAAAATCTACCAGAAAGTCATTCCATTTTAAATGAAATTTAGAAGCTCTTGAAGCATCGTCTTGAAACATTTTTTTCATTGAAACGTTTTGCATTGTTTCAAAATGATTCTGAAGTTCACTCCAAGCATTCGTATTGGTAGGATTGGTATTTTGTAAAGCCATTTTGGTAAGAATTCTTTTATGGTTTATTTTTATCGAAATGCAAATTTACGAATAAAGTTTGAAAATGTAATTATTAAGATTTTTCTGAAATTTTAACTCAAAAAGGGCTTATTATTTTTTGAATTGTATACTTGCCACTCGATCTAATTCTTTTTTCAAAGGGATCATTTGTGTCATAAATCGGGGTAAATTCTTTTTACTCATAGGTTCTGAATTGGGAAGTTTTAAACCCAATGCATCGACTTGAACTCCATTTTTCCAAAAGCGGTAACATACGTGAGGACCAGTTGCCAAACCAGTACTTCCAACTTTTCCAATAATATCCCCTTGATTGACACGTTGGCCTCTTCGAGCAATTATTTTCGACATGTGTAAGTATTGTGTAGAATAAGTGTTGTTGTGTTTTACTTTAACAAAATTTCCATTTCCTGCTGTAAATCCAGTTTGTTCCACAACACCCGAAGCAGTTGTCATAATTGGCGTTCCTTGAGGCGCAGCATAATCGGTTCCTTTGTGTGCTTTCCAAATTTGTTGAACAGGATGAAATCTGTTTTTTGAAAATTTTGATGTAATATTGATAAATTTCAAGGGTGCTTTTAAGAAAAAATTCTTGAGTGCTTTTCCTTCTTCATCAAAATAATCCAATTTTTGAGAATTTTCATTTTGTGCAAATGGGAACGCATAAATTATTTTCCCTTTGTATTCAAAAAAAGCACATTTTAGACTATCAACTCCGTCATATATAGAATCGTTTATATAGCGTTCGGTAAAAGTAATCGCAAATTTATCTCCTTTTTGTAATTTAAAAAAGTCAATTGACCAAGCATATACTTTTGAAATAGAGGTTGCCAAAGCGCCTTCAACTCCTTTTTTCTCTAATGTTTCCGATAAAGACCCATTGAGTTCTCCAGCAATGGTTCTTCGTCTGATGGTTACTGGTTTTATGTGTTTGTATACGGTTATTGAATCTTTAAGGTCAATTACGTAATAACTCAAACGATCAGGCTGGTAAATGAAAGCACGCATTTTTTTATCTTTTCCCTTAGAGCGTAGAATCGTGTAGGGCTTGTCAATTCGCATTATCCGAACATCAAAAGTATCTTTGACTTTTTCGACAATATCATATACTTTTTTATCGCCAATGTTTTGTTTGTCGAGAATACTTCCAAAAGTATCGCCGTCTTTAATTGTGTCTTGAACTACATCAAAATTATTGAGTGTAAATCCAAAAGCTACAACAATTGGCGCTTTTTTAGTAGGTTTTGCTTTCTCCGTTTTATTGCAAGAAACGAGCGATAGTAGGAGTATTAATATAAATGGGATTCTTTTCAAACTGCTATTTTTTTGTTATAAAACTATTTTTCCTCTCCCCAATTTTTCAATTCTTCTTCACTCCATAATTCGGGGAAAAATATTCGTCTTTGGTATTTTGGGTGCATGTATTTTTTCCAATCGCTTCCACCAGTTGCTTCACCATCTCCTTTTCCGCTTCCTTCAATATATTTCCTAGCCGCGTTCAAGTGTCCCATTACCCAAGTGATATTCACGGTGTGGTCATAATGTCGCATGGCTTTTATTAATTCTGAATTTTTTTGATCTTCTTCAGGCAATTGCTTAAATTTCTGCCAAAGGTTTATGGTATTGTATTCTTTCATGTGTCGCAAAAACTGAGGCTTATATTTGCGTTCGAATTCTAAAATCAAATATGATTTTTCGCCTGTTTCATGGTCCTTCCCGCCTGCTTGCCAATACAAATGTTCAAGAGCGTGTTCATAGGGTGTATTTCTGTCAATAGTAGCTCTGAAACGATAGTCTATTAGGTTTATTAAATCTGTAGAAGCAAATTCAATCAAGCGGTATTGCGCACTTTGAAACCCACTTGCAGGTGTTAGCGTGTTTCTAAATTTCATGTATTGTTCCACTTCCATCCCGTCACCCATGATATCAAAAGAAGTGGTTAGCATATCAAAATAGCGGCTAATTCTCATGATTCTTTCTGTGAAAAAAGCAGTTTCCAATTTGTCGTTATGAGAAATTTGTTCGATTTCCCACAAAATCATTTTGAACAGCAATTCATTTACCTGATGGTA
>CALPQA020000013.1 GCA_943325595.2 Auritidibacter sp. Marseille-P8566 | reverse complement strand
ATCAAATAAAATTTGGAATTACTACTCCCCCTTTTGCTAGGTTTTGTAATTGCGTCTATTGGAATTATGCCGCCAGGTTTAATCAATATGACGGCTGCAAAAGTGAGCCTAAAAGACGGTAGAAACGAAGCAATTTCATTTGCTATTGGTGCCACGGTTATTGTTTTTATTCAAACGTATATTGCCATTTTATTTGCCAAATTTATTTACAGCCGACAAGATATCATCGATATACTACAAGAAATCGGCTTGGTATTATTCATTGGATTGACATTTTATTTTTTTTGGACAGCTAAGAAGCCTAAGAAAATCAAACAAGAAATAAAAATTCACAGTAAAACGAGTCGGTTTTTTCTAGGAATGTTGCTTTCGTCATTAAATTTATTTCCCGTACCATACTACGTTTTTGTAAGCGTTTCTTTATCGGCTTACGGCTATTTCTTTTTCGATAAATTTTTCATTTATGCTTTTGTTTCCGGAGTAGTTTTGGGGTCGTTTCTGGTTTTTTACCTTTATATTCTGTTTTTTAAAAAGCAGGAAAATCAAAGCTCCTTTTTGATGGATAAAGGAAATTATATCATTGGGTCTATAACAGGATTGGTTTCTATAATTACTTTTTTGAAACTCATTAAAAGCTACTGGATTTAGGATGACCGACAAAAACGATAATTTTTTTGAACGCGTTTATGCTGTTGCCAAACAAATTCCTTATGGGAAAGTCACTTCCTATGGCGCTATTGCCAAAGTTCTTGGGGCAGTTCGTTCGGCAAGAATGGTAGGTTGGGCAATGAATGCTTCACATAATATGGAAGATGTCCCTGCACACCGTGTTGTCAACAGAAAGGGTTTGCTTACAGGAAAACACCATTTTGATGGAACCAATCTCATGCAGCAATTACTTGAAAGCGAAGGAATCGAGGTGATTGACAATCAAATTATTGATTTTGACAAGCATTTTTGGATGCCTGAAATGGATAAATAACTAGTATTAATTAATTGGTTTTATTTTAAAAAGGACCTCCTATTTTTATACTTTAAGTTATCTTTGCACAACTAATTTTCTAGTATCACTTCTAATTTAATTTATGCTTCAAGTACAAAATATTTCTTTTAGTTATGACAATAAAAAAGTCATAAAACTAATGAATTTCACAATCCAAAAAGGACAAAACATTGCTATTATTGGCGAAAGTGGTTGCGGAAAAAGTACGCTGCTAAAATTGATTTATGGATTGTATGATTTAGACGAAGGACAAATTTTTTGGGAGGAAACCGAAGTTTTGGGAACAAAATTTAATTTGGTTCCCGGAATGTCATTCATGAAATATCTTTCTCAGGATTTCGATTTGATGCCCTATATTACGGTTGCCGAAAATGTAGGAAAATACCTTTCCAACGTAAACATTGAGAAAAAACAACAACGCATTCAAGAATTATTAGAAATTGTTGAAATGTCTGATTTTGCTAATGTAAAAGCAAAATATCTTAGCGGCGGTCAACAGCAAAGAGTCGCTTTGGCAAGAGTTTTGGCATTGGAACCAGAAGTTTTATTATTAGACGAACCGTTCAGCCAAATTGATAATTTTAGAAAAAATGCATTGCGCAGAAATTTATTCGCCTACTTGAAATCAAGAGAAATTACGTGCATTGTTGCTACTCATGACAGCACGGATTCCCTTTCATTTGCAGAGGAAACGATTGTTTTGCAAGACGGAGAAGTAATAGCCAAAGCAAATTCTTTAGCATTATATAAAAAACCTTCAAATAAATACATTGCCTCTCTTTTTGGTGAAGTTAATGAATTGAAAAAGTCGCAATTCTCCGATATTGAAGGTGAAGACGAGACGCTTTTATTGTATCCTCACCAATTGAAAATTACAGATAACGGGGCATTAAAGGCAGTCGTGAAACAATCTTATTTTAAAGGAAGTCACTATTTAATTAAGGCTGTTGCCAATAGAAACGTAATTTTCTTTGACCACAATTCGGAATTGGAAGTTAATGTAGAGGTTTCCTTAGGGATTTAGAAAATTTTTCTAGGGATGTTTCCTAATTACTGAAAACTATCATTACTTTAGCGTACAAATTACAACAACTAATTCCAGCAACTATGTATCATTCTAAAATAACAGGATTGGGTTTTTATGTTCCAGAAAATATAGTGACCAACGATGATTTGTCAAAAATTATCGATACCAATGATGAGTGGATTCAAGAACGAACTGGTATTCAAGAGCGTCGTCATATTATTAAAGGACAAGATACAACAACTTCTATGGGTGTGAAAGCTGCTAAAATAGCCATTGAACGTTCCGGACTTTCTAATGATGCTATTGATTTTGTTGTTTTTGCTACTTTAAGTCCCGATTATTATTTTCCTGGACCTGGAGTTTTGGTGCAAAGAGATTTAGGATTGAGAACCGTGGGTGCGTTGGATGTTAGAAACCAGTGTTCGGGTTTTGTTTACGCTTTATCTGTTGCCGATCAATACATAAAAACAGGAATGTATAAAAATATTTTGGTAATTGGTTCCGAAATTCAATCTACAGGATTGGACATGACTACTCGTGGTCGTGGGGTTTCAGTTATTTTTGGTGATGGGGCAGGAGCAGCTGTTTTGAGTCGGGAAGAAGATTTGACGAAAGGAATTTTATCAACACATTTGCATTCTGAAGGGCAACATGCTGAGGAATTAGTGGTTAAAGCTCCAGGAATGGGAGGGCGTTGGATTACAGATATTATTGCTGATAATGATCCAAATGACGAAAGCTATTTCCCCTATATGAACGGTCAATTTGTGTTTAAAAATGCGGTGGTACGTTTCAGTGAAGTCATTAACGAAGCGTTGCAAGCCAATAATTTAGAAGTTTCAGATATTGACATGTTGATTCCGCACCAGGCCAATTTGAGAATAGCACAATTCATCCAAAAGAAATTTGGTTTAACTGACAATCAAGTTTTTAATAACATTCAAAAATATGGAAATACAACAGCAGCGTCTATTCCAATTGCTTTGACTGAAGCTTGGGAACAAGGTAAAATCAAATCAGGCGATACGGTAGTTTTGGCTGCTTTTGGAAGTGGATTTACTTGGGCAAGTGCAATTATAAAATGGTAAGTTAAGCTATTTATAACGGTTTTGTAGTTTGTGCGATGAAAGAAATGGCAGTTTCTTTATCTTTTTGAATTTGTAATTTTAATAATTCGATGGAGTCAAATTTTTGCTCGCCCCGAATTCTTTCAACAACAGAAATTTCTATTTTTGAGTTGTATAAATCGGCATCAAAATCAATAAAGTGAACCTCGATTGATAAATCTTCACCATTTACAGTTGGATTTGTCCCAATATTCATTACTCCAAAAACTGTATTCTGATTGATGGTACTTTTCACAATATACACACCAATTTTTGGAATAAGTTTGTAATCTTCTTCTATTTTCAGATTTGCAGTTGGAAAACCTATCGTTCTTCCTAATTGCTTTCCTTTTATGACTGTACCGTTTATAATATAACTATATCCCAAATACTCATTAGCCAAAGCCATATTTCCTTCCAGAATTGCATTCCTAATTTTGGTAGAACTTATCGAAACATCGTCAATTTCTTGGGCAGAAATTTGCTCTACTTCAAAATTATATTGTTTGCCATAAAGTATTAAATCGTCAATGTTAGCCGATCGGTTTCTTCCAAAACGATGGTCATAGCCAATAATGATTTTCTGAATATTTAGGGCGTCTACCAATATTGTTTTCACAAATTCTTCGGCAGTTAACCTAGAAAATTCCTTATCGAAAGGATGGATTATTAAATTGTCTAATCCCATTTTTTCTAGTAAAGAACTTTTTTCATCAATTGTATTTAGAAGTTTTATGTCAGAACCTTCTTGCAGAACCATTCTTGGGTGTGGAAAAAAAGTTAAGATTAAACTTTCACAATTGTAATCGGAAGCATTTTGAATTAATTTCTGAATTATTTTTTGGTGCCCCACATGCACACCGTCAAAAGTACCTAACGTAAGGATGGTTTTTTTAGCGGATTTAAAATCGGAAATAGAGGCGAAAATTTTCAAGAAATTGAGTTTTTATAAAGTTGCAAATTTATGTTAATAATTGCACATAAAAAAAGGGGATTGAACAAATTCAACCCCCTAATCCTTTATTATTTGAAATAAAACTATTCTTTTACGAAACGTACTATTTTTTTCTCGTTTCCTTTTTCAACAGTAATAAAATAAACACCTTTGCTAAATGCTGAAGTATTTATTGTTAAATCATTTTCAGAACTCACCACTTTGTGTTGAATGGTTTGTCCTAAATAATTAGTAATTGTAAAATTATTTGGCAATCCAAAATCATTTGGTACCGATATGTTTAATATTCCTTTTGTTGGATTTGGATAAACATAAATACTATTTGGAGTTTCAAAAGTATTGTTTTCTAATAAGTTTATTCCAAAGTTTTTAACCTCTGATGCAGCAAATAAAGATCCTGATGCTAATGTAACTAGTCCATTTGTAGATTTAATATTATAATAACCATTTCCGTAAGTACAACAAATACCATCAGAATAGGAATCATTGATTGTAAATGTATAACAATCATTTGTTGGAAGTGTCCAGTTTTGAGTTAATAAAGCAGGAATTAAGCTAGTGTTTGTTCCACCTACACTAGTATAAGTTGTGCTACTGTACAAAATTGTTCCAGCACTATTTTTTAGATTCCAACTAGTTTCAGCAGCATATAAATCTTTCTGCAAGTTAAATACAACATCAGTTGCATTGTGATTTGGAGCTATTTCAAAAGGTTTAACGAAAGCATTGTTAGTTGTATTTTGATCTAACACTGAATTTACTTTTGTAAGCGTTGCGTTAAAATTATGAGCACCAGAAGTTGCTGTGCCGTTTATTGTTACAATAGCAGAAACACCCGTTGCGATGCTCCCAGTCCAGTTGTAAGTTTGGTTGGTTCCACCATCAACATTATATGTAATTTCGGCAGAAGTTAAAGTGGTTGTTCCTCTATTTATTAAAGTTACTGCTGCACTATAAGCGTTGCTACAGCCAGCAACTGTAGTAGTTACGGTGTTTAAAGTTCCATCTAAGCCAAAAACTTGGCCAGGTGTACATCCATTTGATG
This sequence comes from Auritidibacter sp. Marseille-P8566, assembly GCA_943325595.2. The sequence continues at coordinate 9,131 of CALPQA020000013.1, read as the reverse complement.
AAGATAACGTACTGCGATTAAGGCAATTTGTCATTACAGCTACCATTCTGGCTTTTTGTCCTGCTGTAAAAGTATTCATACAAGCATCGTTGGTATAATCCATATAGTTTTCGACCATATCATTACCTGTACAGTGTTGAACAACTGCACAAGTATAATTTTCAATATTTGAATCAGGTGTATCCGCTACATAATCACCTGTTGTTGAATTTGCGGCAGTACAAACCGCATCGTCTCCCCAAATGTGATATAATCCAATCCAGTGTCCTACTTCATGAGACATTGTTCGTCCTAAATTATAGGTAGAATTCATTACAAATGAACCATCGTTTGCTGTAATTGTTCCAAAAACATCATATCCTGCTACTACGCCATCAGTATTTGAGTTACCTGCATTTGTGCTTAATCCTTGAAGCCCAGGAGTATTTGAAGGAAGTGTAGTAGGACGAGAAGGAAACTGAGCGTAACCAAGTAGTCTAGTGTCAGTAAATCGAACAGTCCACATGTTTAAATACCTTGTAGGATCCCATTGTGTTTGGGGCTTAACAATTGTATTGATATCACTTTCAGACCAGCTAGCACTTCCTAAATTTACACGATCAACTCCGTCACTTGCATTTCCAAAAGGATCCCTTTGAGCTAAACAAAAATTTACCTCACAATCAACACCTAAATTGTAGCCCGTTGAACCATTTCCCGGTGTTCCGATAAGCCTTCTGTAATCTTGGTTCATTACTGTGATTTGAGAAACGGCTTGTGCATAAGAAATGTTTTCGCCCGTGTGAGAAGCTACAGTATTAATAGCGTCTCCATTGTGTATTACGTGAATAACAACAGGAATATTAAAAACGGTTTGTGGGGTTCTTCCATTTATTGCATCTTGTTTTTGCTTTTCAATTATTGGTCCTAACCAAGCTTCAAACTGTTCTTTATTTAGTCTTTTAGGGTTGTTTTCTTGAAGATAATCTTCATATTCTTTAGATGCACATCTTATGTATCCATTTTCTGGATTAATATTTCTTTGATTTACTGGTTTGCCAAAGAGAGTTTGTTTAACTTGCTTTTTTTGGCTAAATATTTGATTTGCAGTAGTAAAGCAAAGTAAAATGAGCAGCATTTTTAATGTAATAGTTTTTTTCATAAAAAAAATTAGTTTAGTTTGGGACAACAAAAGTAACGAATTTGTAAATATTTATGTGATTGTTGTGTTTGTTTTTTAAGCAAATATTAATTTTTTGTTTGGATTAATGATGTTTTTTGAAAATTATTAATATTTAGCGTTATTTAAAATTAGTTTTTTTATATTTGAAAGTTTTTTAAAAATAAATCCTCTAAAATGAACAAACAATTACTTCTAGCCTACACATTTGTGTTCTTTTTCGTGAGTTCGCAGGCACAAAACAAAAGCTTTTGGACTGAACACAAGCAGAATACAGATAAAATTATTACAGATAAAGCTGTTGCAAGAAATAACTTTCCAAAACAATTTAAATTATATGATTTAAATATTGATCCTTTAAGACAGGAATTATTTTCTTTATTAAACAACCAATTTGGTAAACATTCTGTAATTATTTCATTGCCGAATGCTGATGGTCAAATCGAACAATTTGAAGTTAATGAAGCTTCTAATTTTGATGCTGAATTACAGTTAAGATTTCCTGATATTAGAGCCTATTCAGGAAAAGGAATTACAGATAAATATGCAACATTAAAGTTGAGTATTTCTCCTCAAGGAATTCAAACTATGGTTTTTAGAACCGATAAAGAAAATGAATTTATTGAAGCTTATTCTCAAGATCACACTGTTTATGCAGTTTTCAAATCACAAAGAAGTAATAAAGATTTAAATTGGAGTTGTTCTACTGAAGATAAAAAATTAGTCTTAGATGTTAATTCAAAAATAGCTACTGTAAACAAATCTAACCCTAATAAATCAAGCGCAGGTCAATTGAAAACAATGCGATTGGCTCTTTCTTGTAATGCAGAATATGCGAATTATTTTGGAGCGACTAGTGCTGCGCAAGTAGGATTGGTTTTGGCTGCTTTTAATGCAACATTAACTCGATGTAATGGAATTTACGAAAAAGATTTAGGGGTTCATCTGAATTTGGTAGATAGTACAACTAATATTATATATTATGTTCCTAGTTCGGACCCTTACTCTGCCACTTTATCGACATGGAATACTTCCTTGCAAAAAGCAATAAACACTACTTTAACTGGTACTGCCACTCCATTAATCGCTAATAATGCTGCTTATGACATTGGACACATGTTTGGAAAAACAGGTGGTGGCGGAAATGCTGGATGTATAGGTTGTGTTTGTGTAGATGCTATTACTGCTGGTACTGGTAGTACAAAAGGGAGAGGTATTACTTCTCCATCTAATGGAATACCTCAGGGAGATTCTTTTGATATTGATTATGTAGTTCATGAAATGGGACATCAAATGGGAGCTACTCATACTTTTTCAAATTCAAATGAGGGATCTGGTACAAATAAAGAAGTTGGTTCTGGAGTTACAATTATGGGTTATGCAGGAATTACAAGCCAAGATTTAGCCCCACATTCAATTGATATTTATCACGAAGCTTCAATTGAACAAATCCAAAATAATTTAGCAACTAAAACGTGTCCAATAACTACTCCATTGACAGAAAATGCTACTCCAGTTGTTCAAGCAGTTGATAATTATATCATACCAATTAGCACTCCATTCGTTCTTAAAGGAGTTGCAACTGATTCTAATACCGCTGATGCACTTACTTATTGTTGGGAACAAAATGATGACGGTGGTACTTCAACTGGAGCAAATAGTAGTGCTAACGAAACGAAAACTATTGGTCCAAATTTTCTATCATGGAGTCCAACTGCTTCACCATTGAGGTATTTTCCAAAATTATCTTCAATAATAGCAAATTCTAATACTACTAGTCAAGTTGGAGGAGATGTAGGTATGCTATCTGAGGCATTAAGTTCTGTTTCAAGAACATTGAATTTCAGATTAACGGTTAGAGACAATGCTCCATACAGTCCTACGGCTCCAATAAAAGTTGGTCAAACTGCTTATACTGACATGGTTGTAAATGTAACTTCTACTGCAGGTCCTTTTTTAGTAAACGAACCAAATACTGCTGTGTCTTGGGTTGCTGGTACGAATCAAACGGTTACTTGGACAGTTGCAGGAACGGATAGTAATGGGGTAAATGCGGCTTTCGTAGATATTTTTTTATCAACAGATGGAGGATTAACATATCCAATACAATTGGCAAGTAAAGTTCCTAATAATGGAAGCTCTTTAATTACTGTGCCAAACAATACCGGTACTACAAACAGAATAATGGTTAAGGGTTACAAACACATCTTTTTTGATATTTCTAATGCAGATTTTGCTATAGCAGCCCCAGCGTCAAGTTTTGCTATTGCCTATAATGGAATTGCTGAACAACAAAACAAACAAACATGTCAAGGAGGTAGTGCAGTATTTACAATCCCGTATACAGTATATGCTGGATTTGTTGGGACAACTACTTTTAGTGCAACTGGTTTGCCATCTGGAGTTACTGCAACTTTCGTTCAACCTTCTTTGTCAGCAAATGGAACGATTACAATGAATGTCACAACAACCGGAAGTGCTTCAGCGGGATTAATTCCAATTATGGTATCTGCAACTTCTGGTGCAATCGTAAAAACAGCAACTTTCTATTTAGAAATATTTAATGCTAATTTTGGCACACAAGCTTTGACTAGTCCAGCAGATTTAGCAGTAACAATAAATCCAGTTGCAGCAGTTTTAACATGGCCAGTAAATACAGCTGCAACAACTTATGATGTTCAAGTTGCTACAAATGCCAATTTTTCAACTATAATTAGATCCGCAACCGTAAATACAAATAGTTATACTGCGACAGGATTATCGGAAGCAACCAATTATTTTTGGAGAGTTCTACCTAAGAATCCAGTTTGTTCTGGAACTTTTAGCGCAGGATATAAATTTACTACTGGTCAATTAAGTTGCACTACCTATAACGCAACAGATTCAGCTTTACCAATAACAATTCCAACTATTGTAAATACAACTCCGTTCGTTTCAACTTTCAATATTACTGCTGCAAATGTAATTGCAGATTTAAATGTTACACTAAATATTACTCATACTTGGGTTGCAGATTTAACGGTTAAATTAACTAGTCCAACAGGAACAGTAGTAACATTACTCGCTAATAAATGTGATTCATCTTCAGCGACAAGTGTAAATAATATTTCTTCAACGTTTGATGATTCGGGATCAGTTATAGCATGTAGTGATTCTCCTGCTATTTCAGGCACAATAAAATCAGACCAATTATTGTCACAGTTCAATGGACAAAACTCTAATGGAACTTGGACTCTAACGGTATTAGATCCTTATAATGCAGATGGTGGTACAATAAATAGCTGGAGTCTCAATATTTGTGCGCTTCAAACTGCAGTAATGGGAGTTGTTGATACTTCTTTATCAAATTTCGTACTTTATCCAAATCCAAATAAAGGGAACTTTACGGTTCAGTTTGATTCATCATCAAGTAATGAAATTGCAATTTCCGTTCACGATATGAGAGGAAGAACAATTTTGAATAACAAATACAATAATACTGGTTTGTTTTCTCAAAACATTCAACTAGATCAAGTACAAGCGGGTATCTACCTAGTTACTGTTCAAGATGGTGATAGAAAAGTAGTGAAAAGAATTGTTATCGAATAATAATTTCTCAATATTACAATAAAAAAGGGACTGTTAATAGCAGTCCCTTTTTTATTGTAATAAATTCAACTAAATTTTAAAAGATTTGGTAGCAACATTAGGGCGTGCATATTCAAAACGATCCGCTAATTTAGGCAAACAATATCCGTCTAAGCCATTTATTGCAACGACATTGCCTTTATCAAGTTGTAACCAGCCGTCTTTATGTTCCATATTTTCATTATAAAAAATGTGTTCTATTGAGGCAATTATATGGATTGTGTCATTTTCTTTGATGTAATATTCATTCATATATTTACAATACAATTGAATTGGACTCCCTTTTACAAATGGAATTTCGAGATTTTCTTTATATTCTTCTGTTAAATTGGTTTTGTCAAATTCAGAAATTCCAACGTCATAATTTGCAGAAGTGTGATGTGCATCAGCAATCATATCCAAAGTAATATGGTTGACGGTAAAAAAACCTTTTGATTTAATATTTGAATACGTATCTCTCGGAACTGTTGTTGGACGAACGATAAAACCCAATAGTCCAGGATTACTACCAAGATGGGTAATGCTACTAAAAACAGCAACATTTGAGCTTCCATTTTCTGACAATGTAGCTATTAAATTAGCCGATTTATAACCCGTACAAGAATTGATGATGTTTAGTCGTTCAATTTTTTCCATTTGAGAAATAATGTCTCTGGTAATATGTTTCATAGTATCGTATTTCTACAAAGGTACTTTTTGTTTAATAAAATACATATACAAATTAAACAATATCCAGTCTTATTTTGTCATTAATTAATAAAATTTAAAATAGTGCATTTAAATCTTAGCTAATTAAAGGGAATGTGTTCATAATTACTTAATTTTGGGCATCTTATATTTATATATTTTTTGATGCAAAAGTCACTCAAAATTGCTATTGTTGGTTCAGGTTTGGTAGGTTCTTTATTGGCTATCTATCTGAAAAAAGCAGGACACAGCGTTCACATTTATGATAGAAGCCCAGATATTCGAAAAATTCAATTTTCGGGTCGTTCCATAAATTTGGCAATGTCGCATCGAGGGTGGAAAGCTCTTGATGGTGTTGGCGTGGGCGATGAAGTTAGAAAAATTGCGATTGCAATGAACAAACGAGCAATTCACCTAGTTGACAAACTAAATTTTCAAAATTACGGTCAAGCCGGAGAGAGCATCTATTCTATTTCTAGAGGAATGTTGAATAGAAAAATGATCGATTTAGCAGAACAAGCGGGAGCTGAATTTCATTTTGAGCAAAAAATTTGGGACGTAACACTTTCCAATGCAACCTTACACATTGGTGAAGAAGAACGTGGTGAGTGGGAAGAATTGAAATTTGATATGGTTTTTGGAGCCGATGGAGCCTTTTCTAGAATCCGACACAGAATGCAACGCCAAAGCATGTTCAACTATTCACAAGAATTTTTGAATACAGGTTATAAAGAATTAAACATTCCGGCAAATCCCGACGGAACACATAAATTAGATAAAAATTCCTTTCATATTTGGCCTCGAGGTCAATACATGTTAATTGCATTACCCAATTTAGATGGTAGTTTTACCTGTACTTTATTTATGCCCTTTGAAGGAGAAAACTCTTTTGCATCTTTAACAGATAGAAAAGCAGTAGCTGCCTTTTTTGAGAAGAATTTACCAGATACCATAGATGTAATTTCAAATTTAACCGAAGATTTCTTTGCAAATCCAACAAGTACTTTAGTTACAATGAAATGTTTTCCTTGGACTTATGAAGATAAAGTTGCTCTGATTGGCGATGCCTGTCACGCTATTGTTCCCTTTTACGGACAAGGAATGAATGCTGGTTTTGAAGACATATCGGTTTTATCCGAATTAATGAGTCAATATGGAGACGATTGGAAAACTGTATTTTCTGAATATGAGAAATCACGCAAACCCAATGCCGACGCCATTGCCGAATTATCCTACCGTAATTTTATGGAAATGAGTTCCAAAACGGCCGATGAAAAATTCCTTTTACAGAAAAAAATTGAAAAACATTTTGCCGAGAAATATCCCGAAAAATGGTTGCCTTTATACGATAGAGTTACTTTTAGCCATCGGCCTTATTCAGAAGCTTTGGCAATTGGCGATTTTCAAAATGCGATTATGGACGAAATTTTAAAAATTAAAAACATTGATGGAAAGTGGGATAGTGAAGAAATTGAAATCAAAATCCTAGAACTATTAAAATAGATTGTATTAAACCTTATTTTTTTCGGGTAAAGGCTTAATTAATACACGCAGCGTACTGTCATTGCTAAAGTAACTGAAAACCCAATTTATAAAAATGGACAGTTTGTTTTTCAAATTCAATATCATTATTAAGTGAATGAACATCCAAACAAACCAAGCTAGTCTTCCTTGAAAACTGAACTTAGGTAAATCAACTACGGCTTTTCGTTTTCCAATTGTGGCCATCGCGCCCTTGTCATGGTATTCAAAATCAGTTTGTAGCTTATTTTCTAATTTCAATTTAAAACTATCAGCTATAAATTTAGAATGTTCAATAGCCACAGAGGCAACTTGCGGATGTGCTTTTGGATATTTAGGGGTTTCCATATAAGCAATGTCGCCAATAGCATAAACACTTTTAAGATTTTCAATTTCACATTTTCGATTCACAGTGATACGATTGCCCCGAGTTATAACTTCATTTGGAATTCCATCTAATTTATTACCAATTATACCTGCGGCCCAAATTACATTTTTGGAAGCAATTGTTTTACCATTATTCAATACAACGGTAACGCCATCATAATTAGTAACCACCGAATTATTTATTACAACTACATCCAATTCTAATAAATACAGGAGTGCTTTTTTTTGAGAATCAATACTCATCGGTTTCAAAACAGTCGATGAACCTTCAATAAGATAAATAGTTAATTTTTGAAAATCCTTGTCGGGATAATCTTTTGGCAAAATATTTTTTTTCATTTCTGCCAGAGCGCCTGCTAATTCTACACCGGTGGGTCCTCCACCAACAATCACAAAATTCATCAGTGCTTGCAAATCTTCTGGCTGTGCGACCAAAGTGTCTTCAAATGTTTGAAGAATCCTATTTCGCAATTGTATTGCTTCCGGAACAGATTTCATGGGAAATGTGAATTTTTCAATTTGAGTATTCCCAAAATAATTGGTGGTGCATCCGTAGGCGAGAACCAAATAATCGAATTTAAAATCTGCAATTGAAGTTTTTAACGTTTTGTTTTCGGAGTCAATGCTTAGAACTTCAGCAATTCGAATTCTAATATTTTTTGAATGTTGGAATACTTTTCTCAACGGGAAAGAAATGCTTGCGGGTTCTAATCTTGCGGTGGCAACTTGATAAAGTAGCGGTTGAAATTGATGGTAATTGTTTTTATCGATTAATAAAACATCGTAAACAGTATTCTCCAATTCTTGTGCCAGTCGTAAGCCTGCAAATCCAGACCCAACAATTATTATTCTTTCTTTAGATTTCATATGAATGGTATTGAAACATAAAGTTAACTATATAATTGGGTATAATTTCCTATATTAACGTTTCATGTAAATAGTGGCATTAAGTTGGTTTCTTACTTTTTAAATACAAAGTAAACGGCAAGAATCAGAAATAGAAAACCTAAAAAGTGGTTCCATTTTAAAGGTTCGCATTTAAAAAACAACATTGAAAACAAAACAAAAATGACTAAAGTGATTAATTCCTGAATTATTTTGAGTTGCGATAATGGGAAAGGACCACCATTTCCTACAAAACCAATTCATATTGCAGCAACTTGAAAACGATATTCAAACAACGCTAATCCCCAACTTATAAGAATTATTGATGCTATTCCAGTATTTAAAACCATTTTAAGTCTCTAAATTTAAGATATCCTTTCCATGACAATGTCGTAAAGAGGTTGGACAGTATTAATAATCCTGTGATAACGATTCCTTTCGTTTTTTAATTCTAATTTTTCTTAAATAGTGCTTAAGATTCTATTTTCACTATTAAAACGAGCGTTAATCGACAAAGTATAACTTTGTAATTTGTTAAATTTTGAAAAAATATCAATCGTTTTCGGGATGCGATAAATTATTTCTTCAACAAAAACAATAAATACACAATCATAAACGTTTTCGTTTTATGGAACAATAGTAAATATTCATAAAAAAACGTTTTTTTTACAATTAAATACAAATATCATAATTAATGATAATTTAATCTAAAAATTATTTTTTTATTTGAACTAAAAAATTAAATTTGCTCCTACTCAAGTTTATAGTAGCTTTAGAAATCAAAAAATTATTTAAAATTATCAAAAATTAAAAAAAATGGCAAACGTTAAAAAAGAAAGTGGTTCAAAAGTAGGAGGTATGATCT
>CALPQA020000012.1 GCA_943325595.2 Auritidibacter sp. Marseille-P8566 | reverse complement strand
CTGAAGTAAAATCGGATTTAATGGGCGAACAAACCATTCTTTGTGGATTGTTGCAAACAGGTTCTATCCTAAGTTTCAATAAAATGGTTGAAAAAGGAATTGAGGCTTCGTATGCATCAAAATTGGTTCAATACGGTTGGGAAACAATTACGGAAGCCTTGAAAATTGGTGGAATTACCAATATGATGGACCGTTTATCCAATCCTGCTAAGATTGAAGCATTCCAATTGTCTGAAGAATTGAAAGACATTATGCGTCCCCTTTTTGTGAAACATATGGATGATATTTTGTCGGGTGAATTTTCTAAAACTATGATGGAAGATTGGGCTGAAGGCGATAAAAACCTATTGACTTGGAGAGCGGCTACTGGCGAAACAGACTTTGAAAAAACAGCAGCAGGAACAGTAGAAATATCAGAGCAAGACTATTTTGACAATGCTACATTATTGGTTGCTTTTGTAAAATCGGGAGTGGAATTGGCTTATGAAACGATGACACTATCTGGAATCAAAAATGAATCTGCGTATTACGAATCTTTGCACGAAGCACCACTAATTGCGAATACAATTGCGCGTAAAAAACTATATGAAATGAACCGTGTAATTTCTGATACTGCAGAATACGGATGCTATTTATTTGATCACGCTTGCAAACCACTTTTGGCTGATTTTATGAGCAAAGTGGAAACCAATTTAATCGGAAAAAACTATAATGCTTCTGCAATTGGAAGCGTTGATAATTTTGAATTGGTTAAAGTAAATGCAGCTATTCGCAACCATTCTATTGAAATTTGTGGAGCAGAACTTCGCGAAATAATGACTGCAATGAAAAAAATTGTTGAATAACAAATTTACCATCCAATTAGGATAAAAATATGAATGTATTTGACGAAGTAATGAAAGCCAAAATTCAGTTGGACGGAGTAGTTTTTCCTACTCCGCTATCTGAAAACAGAAATCTATCCGAAGAATTTCAAGCAACTGTACTTTTAAAAAGAGAAGATTTGCAAGTAGTGCGTTCCTATAAAATCAGAGGTGCTTATAATAAAATTAGCACTCTTTCTGACGCTGATAAAACCCAAGAAATTGTTTGTGCTAGCGCAGGAAATCATGCGCAAGGAGTTGCCTATTCTTGTCATTTACTAAAAATTAAGGGCAAGATTTACATGCCCAAAACCACTCCGAAACAGAAAATTAAACAAGTACAATTATTCGGAAAAGAGTTTGTTGAAATTATATTAATTGGAGATACTTTTGATGATGCCTATGCGAAAGCATTTGAATATGCAACTGAAAATAACCGTCCTTTTATTCCACCTTTTGATGACATAAAAGTAATTGCGGGACAAGGAACTGTGGGCGTAGAAATTTTAGATGTAGCAACAATCCCCATTGATTATGTGTTTGTCCCAGTCGGAGGTGGTGGTTTAATTTCTGGACTTTCTACGGTTTTCAAAAAGTTAAGTCCGAATACAAAAATAATTGGTGTTGAACCAGAAGGTGCTCCATCAATGAAAACTGCCCTTGCTGATGGCACGAATACGCGATTAGAAAACATTGATAAATTTGTAGATGGTGCGGCAGTAAAACAAGTTGGTGCCCTAAATTTTGAAATTTGCAAAAAAAATATTGATGATGTTGTTCTTGTCCCGGAAGGAAAAGTATGTACATCAATTTTACGATTGTACAATGAAGAAGCAATGGTTGTGGAACCCGCTGGCGCATTGAGCATTGCCGCATTGGATTTTTACAAAGATAAAATCAAAGGTAAAACGGTGGTTTGTATTGTCAGTGGAAGCAATAATGACATTGAAAGAACTGCCGAAATCAAAGAGCGTTCTTTACTTTATGAAGGCTTAATGCATTATTTTATGATACAATTTCCGCAACGCCCTGGCGCTTTGAAGGAATTTGTAAATGACATTTTAGGTCCTGAAGACGATATTACTTATTTCCAATTCAAGCAAAAAAACAGTCGGGAATCGGGACCGGTTATCGTAGGATTGGAACTCAAAAACAGAACCGATGTTTTGGCCATCAAAACAAGAATGAACAGCAAAGGATTTCAATTCAATTATTTGAATGACAAAGAGGAATTATTTGCACAATTGATTGGATAGAACTAATTTTCTCAATATTCCTACTCCCCTAGCCCTGATGGAAATGGAAAGCCCGGAACTTGAAAAGTAGTTTTTCCTGAACTAAAAAAGCGACCAAAGGAAGCTCTTTTTAGGGCATGGAAAAACACTTTTTCAGGTGAGGACTTGCAGTGTACAGCGGGAAATAGCTCCTAATAATTTAAAAAAATAGGTTTAAAACTAAGGAATCAATAATTTTAATTGGTATTTAGGCTAAAAAAATAGTACTTTTACAGTTAACCTATTTGGTTTAACTATGAAAGCAACAATTGAAAGCAATCCATTAATAGAGCGTCTTCCGGCGCATTTAAAACAGTTTATAAAACCCCAAGATTATTCTGATTACACTCCTATAAATCAGGCTGTTTGGCGTTATGTAATGCGCAAAAACGTGAATTATTTATCGAAAGTTGCGCACGAATCGTATTTGAATGGGTTGAAAAAAACGGGCCTTGAAATTGATCATATTCCAAATATGTACGGGATGAATCGGATTTTAAAGGAAATTGGATGGGCTGCAGTTGCCGTTGACGGATTTATTCCGCCGAATGCTTTTATGGAGTTTCAGGCTTATAATGTACTTGTGATTGCCTCAGATATTCGTCAATTAGAACACATAGAATATACGCCAGCCCCAGATATTATTCATGAAGGCGCTGGTCACGCACCGATTATTGCCAATCCAGAATATGCTGAATACTTGCGTCGATTTGGAGAAATTGGCTGCAAAGCGATTTCGTCGGCATTTGATTATGAAATGTATGAAGCCATTCGTTTGCTTTCGATTGTAAAAGAAGCTGAAAACACGCCACAATCTGTTATAGATGCGGCAGAACAAAGTGTGAATGACCTTCAAAATCAATCGGTTGAAATGTCGGAAATGGCACAAATTAGAAATTTACATTGGTGGACTGTTGAATATGGTTTGATTGGAACCGTTGAAAATCCTAAAATTTATGGTGCTGGTTTGCTGTCGTCTATTGGCGAAAGCGCTTGGTGTATGACCGATAAAGTGAAGAAAATACCGTATGATATTTCGGCAGCGAACCAAAGTTTTGACATTACAAAACCGCAACCTCAACTTTATGTAACTCCAGATTTTGCTTATTTGAGTTATGTTTTAGAAGAATTTGCAAATAAAATGGCTTTGCGAACAGGCGGTTTATCGGGTATTAAAAAGCTGATTCACTCGAAAGCAATGGGAACTATTGAATTGAGCACCGGACTTCAAATTTCTGGTATTTTTTCGAATGTAATTGAGCTTGACGGAAAAGCAGTTTACATTCAAACAATAGGAAAAACGGCTTTGGCCAATAGAGAAAAAGAATTGGTTGGACATGGAACTGACCACCATTCAGAAGGTTTTGGTAGTCCGATTGGTAAATTAAAAGGAATAAATCTCGCTATTGAAGACATGAGTCCTAAAGATTTAAAGGCGTATGGGATTTATGAAGCCGAGAATGTAACCTTAGAATTTGAGGGAGATATTACGGTTTCTGGTAAAATCATTACGGGTTCTCGAAATCTTCAAGGTGCTATTATTTTGATAAGTTTTGAAAATTGTACTGTAACACATAAAGACACAATTCTCTTTAAACCGGAATGGGGAAAATACGATATGGCGGTGGGGAAAAAAGTAGTTTCCGCTTTTTCTGGACCTGCTGATTGCAACAGTTTTGATTTGATTACGCATTTGCCAAACAGCAAAACTATAAAATCTGTAATAACACCTGAAAAAGTTGAATTGGAATCTTTTTATCAAGAAATTCGAAGCATGCGAGAAGGGAAAGTTGATGTAGAAAAAGCATTTGGAATTTTTGAAATTGTAAGCAGTAAACATTCAAACGATTGGCTTTTACCACTTGAAATTGCTGAGATTTTACACAATGAAAAGGCGACAACTTCCTTGAAATCCGTATTAAATTATCTTGATAACTTAAAAATAAAAAGACCCGAAGTGAGTCTTTTAATTAAAAATGGATTGGAGTTATTTGAAAACTAAAGTTACTTTTGAAAACGCTTCAAGGCTTCTTTCGTAAAAGGAGAAAGTATTAATTTACCGCTTATAGCTGCACGTTCTCGCAGAAGTTCGTCCCAGTTTTCAGTGTCTTTCCACAAGATTTGTTTTAAGGCAATTAAAGCTTCGGGATTGAAGGTCGTGAGGCTTTGAGCCAATTTTTGAACCGCGTCTTCAAGTTCTTCATTGTTTTCATAAACCGAAGCGTACAAGCCTTTTTTTTGAGCCCACGATGCATCATAAAAAGTAGTTGCATCCAAAGTTAATTGCGAAAAAGCGGACAACCCAATTTTACGTTCTATAGCAGGTGCAACAACAAAAGGACCAATTCCAATAGTCAATTCGCTTAATTTAATCGATGCAAATTGAGAAGCCAAACAATAATCCGTAGCTGCAGCAATACCAACTCCACCTCCAACAGCCTTGCCTTGAATTTTTCCGATAATTATTTTCGGACATTTTCTCATGGCGTTAATGACATTTGCAAAACCAGAGAAAAATAATTTTCCAGCTGCTTCATCATTTATTGCACATAATTCTTGAAAACTAGCCCCCGAACAAAAAGTTTTATCGCCACCACTTTTCAGAATAATAACTTTAATTGCTTCATTTTTACCAGCTGCTTCAATGGTTGCTGTCAATTTCAACAATAAATCAGAAGGCATTGAATTGTGTTCTGGATGATAAAATGAAATTGTAGCAATTCCGTTAATCAGGTCTTGATGGATGAAAGGTGTTGTCATTTGAACTGTTTAAAATGCGGTTAAAACGTTGCTAATAAAAGGCAATTATTAAATTCGCTATATTTACTTCAAATGTAGAATTTATTTCAGAGTAAAGTAACTTTTGTTACAAATTTATTAAAGTTGCCGGTATACCTTTGTAAAAATAAAAGTAAAAAAATGGGACTATTAGATTTTTTAGGACTTGGAAACAAATCAGAAAGTATTCAAGAATTTGTAGCAAAAGGGGCAATTATTATTGATGTGAGAAGCCCAGGTGAATTTTCGGGCGGACATATTAAGGGTTCAAAAAACATTCCTTTGAATGAAATTGACGCTAAAATCAATGAAATAAAAAAGCTCAACAAACCAGTTATTGCTTGTTGTGCTAGTGGAATGCGAAGCTCACAAGCAACTTCCATCTTGAAACAAAATGGCATTGATGCAATAAATGGTGGCGGCTGGCAAAATTTGCAAAGTAAATTATAATTGAAATTTCATAAAAGGGAATTCCTTTTTTAGCTTGCTAATTTTTAATTCTAATTGATTCAAAAACTTCAAATGGCTCTCAGAATTTGGATTAAAAGGTCGGTGTGCCAAACCCCGTTGAATAGATTCGACTTCCGTCATTATCAAATTGGCACCGTCTGAAATAGTAGTTTCTGAGAACCGTTCCCAAATATAATCAATGGCGATTTGGTTTGGATGCAACATGTCTTCAGTATAAAACCGATAATCGCGGAGTTCGTCCATCATAATTTCATAGGAAGGGAAAAGCCCCCTAACCCCCGAAGGGGGAACTTCCAAAATTGAGTATAATGCAGAAATTAGATTTGCTTTACTTCGTTGATTTTCCTGAAAACCATCTTTGACGTGTCTAATAGGAGAAACTGTGAAAATTATGTTGCAAATTGGGTTGACTTTTTCAATTAAATCAATCGTATTTTGAATTGATTTTTCTATAATTGCAACAGATAAAATTTCCTTATCAAATTGGACTTGAGGAACTTTATGACAATTAGCAACCACTTTTTTAGAAACTTTATTGCGATAAACCCATGAAGTGCCGTAAGTAATAATAATATGTGAAGCTTCTGAAATTTGACTATTGCTGGCTTTCACCAATTCATTTAATGTTCGTAAAAAAACCTCTTTATCTGAATTACTTACGTCAGAGTGAACATCAAAACAATGCCAGCGCTCGTTGTGAAAAAAAATATCTTCTTGAGTAAAAAGTTCTAAGTTTATTGCTTTTGAAATTATTTTTTCGATTGCCAATGGATGAAACAAAATCCCAAATGGATTGCACGTATTCTGAAACTTAAAATAATCGAATTTACTCGCCATATTTTCAGCAAAACAAGAACCAAAAGATACTATCTTACTTTGATAATCAATTGGAAATTTTGATTTTGATATTGGAACTGCTGTTGTAAAATTCATAATTTTAAGCCTAATAAAATATTAATTTTAACACTAAAATAGGTTACAATATTACGAATTTTGTGACTTTAATTTGTTAAATTTTAGAATAAATCCACTAATTATTAAATTAACCTTAAATTTTTAAAATAATATTTTTCGCATCAATTTTTATTTATATTTGTGTAACAATTAACCAAAAAAATTAAAAATGAAACACTTATTAACAACAATCGTTGCCATTGGATTTGCTTTTACAGGAGTACAAGCACAAGAAAAAGAAGCGACAAAAGCACCTCAAGAAAAAACAATGTCTAAGGAAGACAAAGCAGCAGCAAAAGCTAAGAAAGAAGCAGACTTATTAGAAGCTTTTAAAACGGCTGGTGTAACTGAAGACGAGCAACAAAAAGTAAGAACAATAATGGATGAAAGTTCTGCTTTTGGAAAAGCATTAAAAGCGGATGCTTCTTTGTCAGAAGAAGAAAAAACTGCAAAATCTAAAGAATACGGAAAAGCAAAAGATGCTAGACTAAAAGAATTATTAGGCGCAGAAAAATACAAAGCTTTTAAAGATATTCAAAAAGCACAAAAAGAAGCTACTAAAATGAACTAGTTTTAACAGGCAAAAAGCAAAAACCCTTTCAGATTTAACTTTGAAAGGGTTTGTTTTTTTATATAATTTCAATATTACTATTTCACAAAATCAATTGCTTTATCTAGAGCCTCTTGGATTCCAGCGGTATTTTTTCCACCAGCAGTAGCAAAGAACGGTTGTCCTCCACCTCCACCTTGAATAAATTTACCTAATTCCCGAACTACATTTCCAGCATTTAAAGCTTTTTCGGCAACTAGTTCTTTTGAAATATAACAGCTGATCGTTGGTTTTCCTTCTTCGGCTGTAGCCAAAACCACAAAAACATTGGTTCCTAAAGTTCCTAATTCATAAGCCAAATCTTTCGCGCCATTCGGATCTAAATCTACTTGTTTAGCAAGAAATTGAATTCCGTTTATTAGTTGGATTTCAGACGCTAAAATAGCCTTGATGGCTTTAACTTTATCTTTCATCAAACCTTCGATTTGTTTCGAAAGTTTGGCGTTATCGTCTTGCAAAGCATGAACGGCTTTCAAAATATCCTGCGGATTTTTCAAAACTTCTTTAACTTCATTCAAGGTGTTTTCATACGATTTAAAGTGTGCTTTTACAGCATCACTTGTAATGGCTTCAATACGACGGATTCCCGCTGCAACAGCTCCTTCAGAAACTATTTTGAAATGCCAGATTTCAGCTGTGTTCTTCACGTGAATTCCACCGCACAATTCCATGCTTTCGCCAAATTTTATTGCACGCACCTCATCACCATATTTTTCTCCAAAAAGTGCCATAGCTCCTTCTGAAACTGCTTGTGCAAATGGGATATTTCTGCGTTCTATTAAGGGCAATTGCTCTTGAATTCTTGCATTTACAAAATCCTCTACTTGTTGCAATTCGGATTCCGTCATTTTTGCAAAATGTGAAAAGTCAAAACGTAAATAATTTGGATTTACCAAAGAACCTTTTTGTTCTACGTGTGTTCCCAAAATACTTCTTAACGCTTGGTGCATTAAGTGTGTCGCCGAGTGATTTCTGGAAGATAAGCTTCTTAAATCTTGGTTTACTTTGGCTACAAAATTGGCGTTTACATTTTCAGGTAATTTTTTAGCCAAGTGCAAAATCAGGTTATTTTCTTTTTTGGTATCGATAATTTCAATCGAGTCATTTGGCGATATTAAGATTCCTTTATCGCCCACTTGTCCCCCGCCTTCTGGATAAAAAGGCGTGTTGTTTAATACTATTTGGAATAAAACTCCGTCTTTTTTACTGTCAATTTTACGGAAACGAGTAATTTTTACTTCATTTTCAGTTTGGTCGTATCCAACAAATGTTTCGGTATTTCCTTCTGCCAACAACGTCCAATCTTCTGTTGAAACTTCTGATGCAGCTCGAGAGCGCGTTTTTTGTTCGAGCATCGCTTTTTCAAAACCAGCTTCATCCAATTCGTAGCCTCTTTCTCTTAATATCAGTGCTGTTAAATCGATTGGAAAACCAAAAGTATCGTACAATTCGAATGCTTTTTGTCCCGAAACCGTTTTTCCATTTGTAGCCGAAATGACATTTTCTAACAGTTGTAAACCCTGATCCAATGTTCTTAGAAAAGAATTTTCTTCTTCCCGAATTACATTCATAACCAAGTTTTTCTGAGCAATAATTTCTGGAAATGAACTTCCCATTTGGTTACTCAATGTTTCTACTAATTGGTATATAAAAGCTTCTTTGGTATTCAAAAATGTAAATCCGTAACGAATGGCACGACGCAAAATTCTACGGATCACGTATCCTGCACCTGTATTTGATGGCAATTGTCCGTCTGCAATTGCAAAGGCAACGGCACGAACGTGATCGGCAATAACACGAATGGCAATATTGATTTTTTCTTCTTCGTCGTCTTTGGCTTTAATCGTATATTTTCCACCCGTTATTTTTTCAATGTGTTGGATAATTGGGGTAAAAACATCCGTGTCATAATTCGACTGAACTCCTTGCAAAACCATACAAAGTCGCTCGAAACCCATTCCGGTATCTACGTGTCTTGCTGGTAATTTTTCAAGTGAACCATCTGCTTTACGATTGAATTCCATGAAAACATTGTTCCAAATTTCCACTACATGTGGATGGTCATTGTTGACTAAGTCTTTTCCTGAAATTTTTGCTTTTTCTTCTGCAGAACGAATGTCGACGTGAATTTCTGAACATGGACCACAAGGGCCTTGCTCACCCATTTCCCAGAAATTGTCTTTTTTATTTCCAAGGATAATTCGGTCCTCAGCTATTAATGTTTTCCAAATATCGTAAGCTTCTTGGTCGAAAGGGACATTTTCGTCTGGATTTCCTTCAAAAACAGAAACGTACAGAATATCTTTTGGTATTTTATAGACTTCGGTTAATAATTCCCAAGCCCAATTGATGGCTTCTTTTTTGAAATAATCACCAAATGACCAGTTTCCTAGCATTTCGAACATGGTATGGTGGTAGGTATCAATTCCTACTTCCTCTAAATCGTTGTGTTTTCCTGAAACGCGAAGACATTTTTGAGTATCGGCAATTCTGTTGCTTTTTGGAGTTCCGTTTCCTAGAAAATATTCTTTGAACTGTGCCATTCCTGAGTTGTTGAACATCAAGGTTGGGTCGTCTTTTAGAACTATTGGCGCTGAGGGAACTATTAAATGTCCTTTACTTTCGAAAAAATCTAGAAATTGCTTTCTTACGTCTTGTGATTTCATTGTTATTGTTTAATCGGTTATTGGGTTAATTGGTTAATTGGTTTTCGAATAAACGAATTACCAAATCAACAAATTAACGTTTTTGCCCCAGATTGTAGTGGAAAGCTTCGAGATTTTGAAATTCATTTTTTCTTGAGCTAGCAGAGCGACCGAAGGAAGCTCCTGCTGGCTCGTAGAAAAAAAGATTTCAAAACGAGAACTTGCAACGGAAAGCTGGAATAGGCACATAAAATAGTGTTAAAAAAAGAGTTGGGCAACTGAAACATTTACTAAATTTGTTTTTCCAACGCTTTGTAAATTTATAAAACCTATTTTTACAAAGTGCAAAAATAGCATATTTTTAAAACATGGCGAAGGTAAAATATTATTACGATTCTGAAAGCTTGGCATATAAAATAATTAGGCCCTTAAAAAGAAGGAGTTTTGGTTATTTTATGTTGTTTTTGTTGGCTTCGTCATTATTTGGGTTTTTGGCATTTGTAGTTTTGTTGAATACTCCTTTTTTTGAAACGCCAAAAGACAAATTTCAAGCGCGAGAAATCGAGAATTTGAAAATTAGATATGATATTTTGAATCGGAAAATGGATCAAGTCGATGAAGTTTTGAACTCGATTGAAGACCGAGATAATAATTTATACCGCACTTATTTCAACTCTTCTCCGATTTCTGAAGAAGACAGAAAGGCAGTTTTTGGCAGTGAAAACAGGTACAAAAAACTGGAGGGTTATGACAATTCGGAGTTGGTTGTCAACACTACAAAACGAGTTGATGTGCTTTCGAAACAACTGGTAGTTCAGTCGAAATCATTGGATGAGATTTTGAAATTAGCCAAGAGCAAGGAGAAATTATTGGCTGCAATTCCGGCTATTCAACCGGTTCGAAATGAGAATTTGAAGCGAATGGCTTCGGGTTTTGGATATCGAAGTGACCCGTTTACCAAGGCAAGAAAGTTTCATGAAGGAATGGATTTTACCGCAAAAACAGGAACCCCAATTTTTGCTTCGGGTGATGGCATTGTAGTTAGGGCGGACAACACGGCATCTGGGTTTGGAAATCACATTGTAATTCGGCATGGTTTTGGCTACGAAACGCTGTACGGCCATTTGAGCAAATACAAAGCTCGTGTTGGGCAACGTGTGAAAAGAGGTGACATCATAGGATATGTGGGAAGCACAGGGCGTTCGGAAGCGCCACACTTGCATTATGAGGTTCATAAAAATGGGGATGTGGTAAATCCATTGAATTTTTATTATGGAAATATATCGGCTGCAGAATATGTGGCTATTTCAAAAATTGCAAATCAAGAAAATCAATCTTTAGACTAATGCACATAGAGTTATCAGCAAATAAGAGGTATTATAGCATTGGCGAATTGGCCAAGGCATTTGATGTTAATGCATCACTAATTCGTTTTTGGGACAAGGAATTTGACATTCTGAAACCTAAGAAAAATGCCAAAGGCAATAGAATGTTTACACCCGAGGATGTAACAAATTTGAAATTGATATTTCATTTGGTCAAAGAACGCGGATTTACGTTGGAAGGTGCCAAAATCCATTTGAAAGAAGGACAGAAAAAAACCTTGGATAAATATGAAATTATCAGCAAATTGGAAGGCATCAAAATGCAACTGAATGCGATTAAATTAGAATTATAAACACTAAATAATAAACTTTAAATTAAACAAAAATGGAAATGCTTAAAAAATTTTTACCTTGGATTATTGTAGCAGTAATAGTGATTGGAATTTATAGCTGGTCAGCTGGAATATATAACAAAGCGGTAAGTTACGATCAAGACATTAAAGAGAGTTGGGGTAATGTTCAAACTTCTTACCAAAGAAGAAATGACCTTATTGGAAACTTGGTAAACACCGTAAAAGGGGCTGCCGATTTCGAAAAAAGCACTTTGACTGCGGTTATCGAAGCTCGTGCCAAAGCAACAGCCGTAACTGTTGATCCAACCAATATTACACCTGAACAATTAACGGCATTCAACAAAGCGCAATCAGGAGTAAGTTCTTCTTTATCAAGATTGTTAGTGTCAGTTGAAAAATATCCTGACTTGAAAGCCAACGAGAATTTCTTGAAACTACAAGATGAATTGGCAAGTACAGAGAATCAAATTTTGACAGCAAGAACTCGTTTCAATGAAGCGGTAAAACCTTATAACAATAACATAAATACTTTCCCAAGAAATATTTTGGCTGGTTTTTATGGTCTTAAGGAAAAACCTTATTTCGAAGCTGCCGTTGGTGCTGAAAAACCAGTAGAAGTAAAATTCTAAAGCCTTTCAACTAAAAATAAATAAAATGTCAAAAGAAGTTTTTTTAACCAATGAAGAAGAACAAGAAATTGTTGCTGCTATTAGTATGGCGGAAAAAGAAACTTCTGGCGAGATTCGAGTTCATATAGAAAAAACAACTTCCAAAGTTCCTTATGATAGGGCTTTGGAAGTTTTTGTTGAATTAAAAATGCACGAAACAGAACTCAAAAATGGGGTTTTGATTTATTTGGCTGTAGCCGATAAGCAATTTGTGATTTGTGGCGATAAAGGAATTAACGATGTTGTGCCTACTGATTTTTGGGATACAACCAAAGATGCCATGTTATCCCATTTCAAAAATAGTGATTTCAAACAAGGGCTTATTGACGGAATTCAGAAAGCGGGCAATCAATTGAAAAATTATTTCCCTTGGCAAGAAGGCGATACCAATGAATTGTCGAACGAAATATCAAAAGAATAATGAAATTACCAGTTATGAAATACTCCGTTATTCTTAGATTAGTTGTTTGTTTGTTGTTTTCACAAATAGGTTTTGCACAATTCAACATTCCTGAAATTCCAAGTGAGCAAACTTCTGTTTACGACTATGCCAATGTTTTGAGTGCTACTGAAAAAGCACAATTAGAAGAAAAACTGATTCGGTATTCCGATTCCACCACTACCCAAATTGTTGTAATTACCATTGAAAGTCTGAAA
Source organism: Auritidibacter sp. Marseille-P8566 (assembly GCA_943325595.2). The sequence continues at coordinate 1,724 of CALPQA020000012.1, read as the reverse complement.
GGCGAGGACGTAAGTATGCTTGCCACAAAATGGGGACAAACTTGGGGAATTGGAGGAACTGCAAAAGATGATAATGGCGTAATAATTCTATTGGCAAAAGACGAAAGAAAAATTGCAATCAACCCTGGATATGGCGTTGAAGACCGATTGACTGCGGGAATTGGGGGAGAAATTATTAGGAATATTATTGTTCCCGAATTCAAAGCAGGCAGCTATTACATCGGCTTGGATAAAGGAACCACGGCTATAATTGATGTTTTTAAAGGAAAATACAACGGAAAAAGAAAAGAAAATAAGAAGGATGGATTTCCAGCTTTACCCATAATTATTATTGTAATTATTATTTTAGTTTTAATTTCTAGAAGCAAAAATAACGGAGGTAATTCGGGTAGTTCTGGCGGAGGTCCTAGCTTATTGGATATTATTATTTTGAGTAGTTTGGGTGGCGGACGTGGTTCTGGTGGATTTGGCGGCGGCTCTTCTGGAGGTGGTGGCGGATTTGGCGGTGGCTTCGGCGGTGGCGGATTCTCTGGTGGCGGCTCAAGTGGCGGTTGGTAGTAATTTTTTCATAAAAAAAGAGCCTTGATTACTCAAGACTCCTTTCCCCTAAAAAACTAACTAAAAACTATCTTTAAAAAAATATGGATTTCCCCAAATTTATATTTTCGTGATTGATATACCCATTCGATTCTTCATTGTTTACAATTGTACTTGCAATTGCATCTCCAACATAATTAGTACCATAATTTCTAATGGCATTCAAATCGGGTGTGACAATATTAAATTCTAATGCTTTTTCGACCGCTTTTTTGATACTTTCTGATTCCGCCATTAGACCAAAGTGCTCTAATAACATAGACGCGCTCAAAATAGCCGCAATTGGATTGGCAATATCTTTTCCTTTAGCTTGTGGATATGAACCATGAATTGGCTCAAACATTGCGCTTTTATCGCCCACTGATGCTGAAGCTAATAATCCTATCGAACCTCCAATTACGCTTCCTTCGTCTGAGATAATATCTCCAAATAAATTTTCGGTAAGAATGACATCAAATTGTTTTGGGTTCAAAATCATTTGCATCGCAGCATTATCTACAAATAGAAAATCAAGCGCAACTTCTGGATATTCGGCAGCAATAGCAGTCACTACTCGACGCCACAATCTTGAGGTTTCAAGGACATTTGCCTTGTCAACAAGGGTCACTTTTTTTCTTCTTGTCAATGCCGATTTAAAAGCCAAATGTGCAATTCGTTCAATTTCCATTTGCGAATACTCACACAAATCAGATGCTACAGTTCCGTCTTCGCTTAATTTTTTCTCTCCGAAATAGATTCCACCCGTCAATTCGCGGTAAATAACCATGTCGGTTCCTTCGATAATATAACGTTTCAATGGCGATTTATCAATCAATGTTTCGTAGGCTTTTATCGGACGAATATTGGCATACAAACCCAAGACTTTTCTTAATTTTAGTAATCCTTGTTCGGGACGCACTTTTGCATCTGGATTATTATCGTATTTTGGATCTCCAATGGCACCAAACAAAACAGCATCTGAACTTTCACAAATTGCAATGGTTTCATCTGGTAATGGATTTCCTGTTTCATCAATTGCGATTGCGCCTACTAAAGCTTCTTCAAAATCAAACGTGTGACCGTATCTTTTTTCGATAGCTTTCAGCACTTTTACGGCTTGTCTTGTAACTTCTGGACCTATTCCGTCT
>CALPQA020000011.1 GCA_943325595.2 Auritidibacter sp. Marseille-P8566 | reverse complement strand
TCATTAAAATAAACTTGGTTATCATATAAGTTTTGATACTTGTCAAGTTTTTCACCATAAAAAGTGTACATATTATTATAAACTTCAATTTCTTTAACTTTTTTTATATTTAAACTATCAAATGCCTTTCTGATTTTTCTTGTAAAAAGTTCAGCTATGTCAAAATGTAACCGTTCGTGAGCTAATGTATAATCATCATTTACACTTATCCAAGATTTACTTTTAATAAAATAACATTGTAATGTATATTTTGGGATATCATTTTCTAAATAGTTATTTGTAATTGCAATTTCATAAAATGTTGATGCAACTATATTTGTCCTACTTGTGTCTGGAATTCCTCTAAAATTATCCCAAACCAATTTTCTTTTGCTTGACCATAAAATCTTGTCATCATCTTTCTTTAAATAATGTTTGTTACTTTCTTTAAAGATATTTGATGAGCTACAAACAAACAAAATACAACAAATAAATAATACATTTTTATACATAATATCAATTGCTAGGATTAGTCCCGAACGTTAGGATTTTCAATAAATATTCTCCTTTAGGATAGTTTCACAAATCCAACAAAAAACAACTTCTAAACCATTATTTAAACCAGCATAATTTCTTGCAGAACTAAAGCAATATCCTTAGAACAGCTTTACAATTTTGTCTTTTACTTAATCGCAATCATAGAAATTTCAACATTTACATTTCTTGGTAGTTTTGCCACTTGCACCGTTTCTCTTGCTGGAGCTGTTTTTTCATCAAAATAACTTCCGTAAATAGTATTTATTTTGGCAAAATCATTCATATCTGAAATGAAAATCGTGCTTTTTACGACGTCACCAAAAGTCATATTAGCAGCTTCAAGTACCGCTTTCATGTTTTCCATAACTTGGGTTGTTTCTATTTCAATGGTTTCTAAAACCAATTCCATAGTAACAGGATTTAATGCAATTTGCCCAGAAGTATAAAGTGTATTATCAACTAGAACGGCTTGGTTATAAGGTCCAATTGGAGCAGGAGCTTTATCAGTATAAATTATTGTTTTCATATCGTTATTATTATCTCAATTGTTTGTCGGGAGATGTTCTTTTTTCCCATTTAATATCACTCAACACACCTGATTTAATTCCGATGAAGAATCCCCAGAACGCATTGTCTCCAAAAGGTTGCCAGTTAAAATCCATTCTCCAACTCAATAAATCACGTTCAAATCGAAGTTGCGTATAAGTAACTCCGTGTTGCACAAAATCATAACCAGAAGAAACACCCATTTTCCATTTCGTAGTTAAATCTACATTTCCTGAAACCATTAAGGAATTTCCAATAATTTTATTTTCTCGGTTGTTGTTACTATACGTTAATGAATAGGCCAAAGTTAAATCCCAGGGTAATTTTGATTTAAAAAACTCGGTGACTGCATCCTCTTTATTGTCCTTGTCATTAAACTGACTGTCTCGTCTATCACTAAAATCAGTATTGGTTCCGAATAAATCGTCAGTTCGTCCACCATTTCTAGCGCCTTGATCATTTTCTTTTTTCTTTTTATCATCCCCATCTTTGCTCGATAAAGAATAATTAAGCGTCATATTTGAACTGGTCATTCTAAACAAACTTCCACCATTATTTATGTTGAAAGTGTTTATTCTTTGTCCAGAATTATCAATAGCGTAAGGATCTAAAGATGTTGCAAAATTGACATTCATCTTGTTGTTAAAAAAAGTCGTACCACCACTAACAGTTAATGGTGACCATTTTAGCGAATCTGATGTAGCGGTGTAATCTATGTGAAAATTTAAGTTATTCAGCAACATGATTTTTTTAGGTTCAACCTTTGTAGAATCACGATCTCTTACTTTGGCTTCAAAAGTATTGTTTAAATCGAAACTCACGACCTTAGAATTACCATTTGAAGGCGCCCCATAAATTCCTTTTTCGAAACGGGTATATTCTTTTATTATAGTTCCACTTCCGTCTGAGGCATAGGTATCAAAGTATTTTTCGGAACTTGGCGTGTAACCAAATGAAATTCCAGGACGCATTACGTGACGAATGGATTGAATTCTTTTTTTATCGCCAAAGTTGAACGTTCCATAAATTGTAGTTCCTAAACTGGAGCTAAAGGAATACGTTCTAAAGGCATCGAAGCCATTAACATCAGTATCAATAACTTTGTTCTGTTGTACATCAAAACTCTTTTTATTTGTTTTTAAATACCAAACTTCATTGTAATTTACAGAAGTTGAAGCACTAAAATATTTGAATATTTTAAAATTCGTACTCAAAGGAATTGAATGTTGGAAACCTGAATTGGCATTTCTAAACATTTCGGGTTTAAAGAATAAAGAATCGGTAGTTTCAATTCTATTATCCGCTTTTAAGGAGTATTGTAAATTGATATTTTTGAAAAATCCTTTTTTAGCCCCATCTTTTGGTGCAAATGGAAAGATACGATCTACACTCAATTGCAAGGAAGGCAATGTCATATTTATCGTTTTAGTCTGCGTGTTTTGAGAATGGGTTGCACTCAAAGACATATTAACCTGCGGGACAGAATTGAATGTTTTTGAATATGAAATGGAAGAACTTAACGTATTATTAAGTCTTGAATTATTGTTAATTTGATTAATCGATTGTTGAAAATAAGTACTACTTCCTAAGTTGACAGAAGCCGAAAAGCGGGAATTTGGATTCGATTTTTGATCTTTTGAATGGGACCATTGAATATTATAAATGTTACTTTTCGAGTAATCGGGGTAGCCTCTTTCGCTTGTAATTAAGTTTTCAAAACGGATATTGATGTTACCTCTAAATTTATAGCGCTTGGCATAACTCGACTCCGCTCGAAGTGCATAACTACCATTAGTATAATAATCTCCCAAAAGTGCCAAATCGTAATTATCAGTTAAAGCAAAATAATATCCCCCATTTTGAAGCGAATAACCTCGCAATCTAGTATCATTAAAAGTAGGCATAATAATTCCCGATTGGCTTGTTTCAGACATTGGAAAGAAGGCAAAGGGAAGTGCAATTGGTGTTGGTACATTGGCAATTACCATGTGCGTAAAGCCAACTACAACTTTTTTTCCGGGAACAAATTTTACTTTGCTGGTTTGAAAATAATATTCGGGATTGTCAATGTCTTTTGAAGTTGTAAAGCGAGCCCGTTTCATAAAATAAACAGAATCATTTTCTTTTTTGGTGATTTCTGCCTTTATTCTGAACTCGTTTTGTTCGGTTCTTGAATTCCAAACTAACGCCTTTTTTGTTTTGTAATTAAAGCGGATTGAATCCGGCTCAATCACATTTGCACCTTGTTTAAAAACAGGTAATTGGGTATATTTTCCTGTAGAATCCTTTATGCGACCTGCATAAATTTCATTTTTTTCATAATCCAATACAATAATTCCTGCCTTTAATTCGATATCTTGGTAATAGAACTCAGCTTTGTCATATAAAGTCATCTGTTTGTTTTTCTGACTTGTTTTTTCGTAACCAGCAGCCGTTCTTTTAATTTTAGATTCAAGAAGCGCTTTTTTAGGTTTAACAGTGTCTTTTTTTAGAGTATCAGATACTTTAACTAGATCTTTAGCATTAATTTTTAATGTTTCAGATTGTTTTTTAGGAGTAATCGTTGTCGTTTTTTTAGGTAAATCTTGCGAGTAGGACTTAGCAGAACCTAGTGTTAGGAAAAAAGCTAATAAAACGATATTAAATAAGTTTGTATGCAAAGGTTTAAATGCTATTTTTGTAAAAATATGGCTTACTTGTTGAAGCGTCAAACTTACATATAATTTCGGTCAAAAATAAACAAATATAAAATTTATAGCCCCAAGGTTTAACAAAAATTAACTTTTAATATTTATGTACATAATTAATAAACTCAAAACTACCTGCATAATTGGTTTATGTATTTTTTCGTTTTCTGGTTTTAGTCAAAATAACAAATTCAAAGTTACTTTAGATGCGGGACACGGTGCTCACGATTTCGGTGCAGTTTATCAAGGTCACGTTGAAAAAAATATTGCGCTCGCAGTAGTTTTGAAAGTAGGTAAAATATTAGAGAATCAACCAAATTTCGAAGTAAATTATACTCGTAAAACAGATGTATTTATTGGATTAGTCGAAAGAGCTAATATAGCAAATCGCGTTGATGCGAATATATTTGTTTCAATCCATTGTAATGCAAATAAAAATACCGCAGCATTTGGAACTGAAACGTTTGTAATGGGTATGTCTAAAAACGCTTCCAATCTTGCAGCTGCAAAAAAAGAGAATGAGGTGGTTACTTTGGAAAAAGACTACAAACAAAAGTATGAAGGTTATGACCCAAATTCTCCTGAAACATTAATTGGATTGACATTAATGCAAGAAGATATTTTGAATAATAGTATCTCCTTGGCAGCAAAAGTGGAAGATTCTTTTGACGGCTTAGGAAAAAAAGTTAGAGGGTTAAGCCAAGCACCATTCATGGTATTGCACAAAGCGTACATGACCAGAGTACTGATAGAAATGGGATTTATCTCAAATCCAGTAGAAGGTGAAAAATTAGATTCTGAAGAGGGGCAAAATGAAATTGCAAATGCAATTGCCGATGCAATAATTAGTTATAAGAAGGAATATTTTGGTAATGGAGCTATCGAAAATGATGAAGATCGTCCATCAAAAAAAATAATTGAAAAACCAATTAAAGACACTGCAACTCCAGAAAAAAAAGAAGAAAATAGTGTTAAGGAAGTAGTGAAAAAGGAAGCTCTAAAAGAAATCAAAAAAGAACCAATAAAAAAAGAACCAATTAAAGAGGTTGTAAAAGAAGTCGTAAAAGAAACATCCGTAGTTTTTAAAGTTCAAATCGCTGCAAGTAGTAAAAAAATGGATTTGGTTCCAAGTAATTTCAATGGATTAAATAATATAGACGTTGAATCGAACGGAACAGTTTACAAATACTCTTACGGGCAAACATCTGACTATTCTGAGGCCAAGAAAAATTTAGCAGAAGCAAAGTCAAAAGGCTACAATTCGGCATTTTTAATTGCTTTTAAAAACGGAAAAAGTATTTCTGTTAAAGATGCTATCAAATAATACCGCGATAACCAAAGATTTATTTTAAATTTGTACAAAATATCAGACATTGAAAATTACTAGAGAGATTAAAACCGCCATTTTGGTTATTGCTTCCATATTATTATTTATTTGGGGTTACAGTTATTTAAAAGGGAGAGATTTATTGAACGATTACAAAACTTTATATGTCGAGTATGACAATGTAGAGGGATTGGCATCTAATGCTGTAGTGACAATTAATGGACTTGTCGTTGGAAAAGTTTCAAAAATTTCAATTCAGAATACGACTGGAAAGTTGCTTGTTGAACTTCAAATTAAAAGTGATTTTCCAATTTCTAAATCCAGTATCGTAGCCATTTATGAACCAGGATTGATTGGTGGCAAGCAAATTCAAATTATTCCAAATTTTGAAGATAAAAATTTGGCCCTAACTGGCGATACTTTAAAAAGTGCCGTTAAAAAAGGATTAACAGATTTAGTAGCAGAGCAATTATCGCCACTGCAAGAAAAAGTCGAAAAAATGGTTGTTAATGCGGATATTTTGCTAAAAAACATAAATGATGTTTTGGACACAAAATCAAAAGAAAATTTAAAAAGTAGCATTGCTAATTTAAATGAAACTTTAGCGGAATTTAATAAAGCTTCTAAAAATGTTAATTCTATTTTGGATACCAACAAAGACAAAATAAATGGAACACTTTCTAATTTAAACAAAGTTTCTGCTGATTTCACTAAAATTTCTGATTCACTATCAAAAGCAAATGTGGGTCAAATTGTAAAAAATCTTGAAAAAACATTAGCAAGCGTTGATAAAATAATGAACGATGTTCAATCGGGCAAAGGAACTTTCGGTAAAATGATTAAAGACGAATCCTTGTACAATAACTTAGATAAAACATCGAAAGAATTAGAATTACTGTTGCAAGACGTTCGATTAAATCCAACACGATACATAAACGTTTCCTTATTTGGAAAGAAAAACAAACCTTATAATAGTCCTAAAGACACAATAACAAAAGCTAAAAACTAGTATTTTATGAGTTATTTAGACAACATATTATTTGCAATTATCTTAGGTTTAGGTTTTGGTTTTTTTGTAGTTAATATCAAGAAAATTATAAGAAACATAAAATTAGGACATGACATAAATCGTTCTGATAATGCTTCAGCGCGATGGAAAAACATGGCTATGATTGCACTTGGACAATCCAAAATGGTAAAAAGGCCAGTTGCTGGAATACTACACATTGTTGTCTATGTTGGATTTGTAATTATAAACATCGAGTTATTAGAAATCATAATTGACGGACTTTTCGGAACGCACCGTGTATTTTCATTTTTAGGTACATTTTATAATATTCTAATAGGCTCTTTCGAAATACTAGCCTTACTCGTTTTGGTTGCCGTTCTTGTTTTTTACAGTCGTAGAAATATCATAAAATTAAAAAGATTCATTCATTCTGACTTAAAAGGTTGGCCAAAAAGTGATGCTAATTACATTCTATATTTTGAGATTTTTTTGATGTCATTATTTTTACTAATGAATGCTGCCGATTTTCATTTGCAAAATATTCCAGGTGGTTTTGGACATTATTCTCAAGTGGGTTCTTTCCCGATTTCACAGTTTATTGCTCCAATTTTCAACGGATTATCTGAAACATTAGTTATGATGATTGAAAGAGCCGTTTGGTGGATGCATATTATTGGAATTTTAATTTTCCTAAATTACCTCTATTTTTCAAAACACTTGCACATTTTACTGGCTTTTCCGAATACGTATTTTGCCAATTTAAATCCATTGGGACAATTTGATAATTTAGAATCAGTTACCAAAGAAGTTAAATTAATGATGGATCCAAATGCTGATCCTTATGCCGCAGCTCCAGTAGATGAAACTGCTATTCCATCAAAATTTGGCGCAAGTGATGTACAAGATTTGAATTGGGTTCAATTATTAAACGCTTACACGTGTACAGAATGTGGGCGTTGTACTTCAGTTTGTCCTGCAAATCAAACGGGTAAAAAATTGTCTCCCCGAAAAATCATGATGGATACTAGAGACCGTTTGGAAGAAGTAGGAAAAAACATTGATGCCAATAAAGGAATTTTTATACCAGATAATAAAACATTATTAAACGATTATATTACTCCCGAAGAGCTTTGGGCGTGTACCTCTTGCAATGCTTGTGTTGAAGAATGTCCAGTAAATATAAGTCCGTTATCAATTATTATGGATATGAGACGCTATTTGGTTATGGAACAAAGTGCAGCTCCAATGCCTTTGAATGCAATGATGACTAATATTGAAAACAATGGAGCGCCTTGGCAATACAACCAACAGGACCGTTTGAATTGGAAAAACGAATAGAAACAACTACATTAAAGATTCTCTTATAGGTGAGTTTAAGAGGGTTTTTAATAATTTTAAATATTAAATTACAAACACACAACAAAAATGAACTCAGAAGATTTAGACAAAAAATTAGTCGCAGCAAGTGAAAATGGTCACACAATTAGTCCAATTTTGCCTGATGGCGTAAAAAATTATTTAATTGATATCGACGGAACTATCTGCGATGATATTCCAAATGAAGAGCCAGAAAGAATGTTAACTGCCGAGGTTTATCCTGACGCATTAGTGACATTAAATAAATGGTATGATGAAGGTCATATTATCTGTTTTTTTACTTCTCGAACAGAAGAACACAGAGAATATACAGAGATCTGGTTGAAACAACACGGTTTCAAATACCATGGAATGGTAATGGGGAAACCTCGTGGAGGAAATTATCATTGGATAGACAATCACTTGGTTAAAGCAACAAGATACCGTGGTAAATTTACTGATTTAGTAGACAAAGAAGTTACTATTCAGGTTTTTGATGACGAACACCATGAATAAAAAATAATTTGTTGTTTTATTAATCGATTTTAAAACAATGAATAACCAATAAAATAATAAGAAATGTCAGAAAGTTTAGTAGTTCCAACAATGGCTGAAATGCTTGCACAAGGAAAACAACCCGAAGTTTTATTTTGGGTAGGTTGTGCAGGAAGTTTTGATGATAGAGCAAAAAAAATTACAAAAGCATTTGTGAAGATATTAAATCGTTCGAATGTTTCTTTTGCTGTGCTTGGAACTGAAGAAAGTTGTACGGGAGATCCTGCTAAACGAGCTGGAAATGAATTTTTGTTTCAAATGCAGGCGATGATGAACATTGAAGTTTTGAATGCCTATGAAGCAAAAAAAATTGTGACTGCCTGTCCGCATTGTTTCAATACAATTAAAAACGAATATCCCGAATTAGGCGGTAAATATGAAGTAGTTCACCATACTGAATTTTTAAAATCTTTGCTTGATGATGGTCGTTTAACTATTGAAGGCGGACAATTTAAAGGTAAGAAAATCACTTTTCACGACCCCTGTTATTTAGGAAGAGCCAATAATGTTTATGAAGCTCCACGGGAATTAATCCTAAAACTGGATGCAGAATTAGTTGAAATGAAACGCTCGAAAGCCAATGGTTTATGCTGTGGTGCTGGAGGTGCTCAAATGTTTAAGGATGCTGAACCTGGAAATAAGGAAGTGAATATCGAAAGAACCGAAGATGCCTTAGAAACAAACACGGAAATAATTGCTGCTGGATGTCCTTTTTGCAACACAATGATGACTGACGGAATCAAAAATAAAGAAAAAGAAGGCGATATTAAAGTTATGGATATTGCCGAACTAATTGCTAATGCTCAAGATTTGTAATTAAAATCTAAAATTAAAACTAATTCACAATGTATATTCCTTTCGAAAATTTACCAGAAGAATCTAAAATATGGATTTATCAATCCAACAGAAAATTCTCTGACGAGGAATTTGCAGCTATTGAAGTTGATTTAAAAGCTTTTATCGAAAACTGGGCCGCACATGGAACTGGTTTGGAAGCGTCTTTTGAATTGAAATACAATCGTTTTATAATTCTTGCTGTAAATCAAGAAGTGCAACAAGCAACTGGCTGTTCTATTGATTCCTCTGTTCAATTTATTCAAAATTTAGAGCAAAAATATGATGTTGATTTATTAGATAAAATGAATGTCACCTTTAAATTAGGGGAACATGTTGCACATAAAACATTGCTTGATTTCAAAAAAATGGCAAAAGACAAAGCAGTTACAGAAAATACAATTGTTTTCAATAATTTAATAAACAACATTGCCGAATACAAAGAATCTTGGGAAGTTCCAGCAATGGATAGTTGGCACAGTCGTTTTTTTTAAAATAAATTCATTAATGAAATTAGTATTAATTCGTATTTCTTTGCTTTCAATGCTAATTGCATTTGGAATATCTTGTTCCACAACTAAAAAAGTAAAATCCAAAAATACAATTGCAAATGAATTTGACACGAATTTATTTGTAGATAAAAAACCATTCAATAATCCTTTTTTTTCTGAATCAAAAGCAGAAGAAAAATGGGTAGATAGCGTTTACAATCAAATGAGCTTTAATGAAAAAGTAGGCCAATTATTTATGGTTGCTGCTTATTCTAACAAGGATTCGATTCATGTAAATGCGATTGAAAAACTAGTAAAAGACTACAAAATTGGAGGTTTGATATTTTTTCAAGGTGGACCAATTCGACAAGCAAATTTAACCAATCGCTATCAATCTAAGTCCAAATTGCCTCTCTTCATCGGAATTGACGCAGAGTGGGGCGTAAGCATGCGTTTGGATTCTACCTATCGTTTTCCTTGGAATATGACTCTCGGTGCTATCCGAAATACAAAATTGATAGAAAAAGTAGGTTCGAAAATGGGATTGGAAAGCAAAAGATTGGGAGTTCACTTTAATTTTGCTCCCGTTTTAGATATCAATACCAACCCAAAAAATCCAATTATCGGTTTCCGTTCTTTTGGAGAAAACAAAGAAAATGTCACCAATAGCGCTATTGCATTGATGAAAGGTGTACAAAAACAAGGCGTGTTTTCAACTGGAAAGCATTTCCCTGGACACGGCGATACCGAAACGGATTCACATTCATCTTTGCCTTTGGTAAGTTTTTCAAAAGAAAGAATTAACGATGTTGAGTTTTATCCTTATAAAAAAATGTTTCAAGAAGGATTGGTCTCCGTGATGGTAGCACATTTAAGTGTTCCAAGTTTGGAACCTAGAATTAATTATCCAACTTCAATATCTTATAATGTAGTAACTAATATTCTTAAAAATCAATTGGGATTTGATGGATTGGTTTTTACCGATGCCTTGAATATGAAAGGCGCAAGTAATTATAAAAGAGAAGATGGAATTCCGTTAACGCCTGGTGATATTGATTTAGAAGCATTTTTAGCTGGAAATGATATTCTGTTGCTTTCAGAAAATGTTCCTGCAGCAATTGAAAAAATTTGTGTAGCCTATCAAAACGGACTGATTTCTGAATTTAGATTATCCAATTCAGTAAAGAAAATTCTAAAATTCAAATATTTTGCAGGGTTAAATGAATACAAACCAATTGAAACTTTAAATTTAGTCAAAGAAATTAATCCAACATCAAATGATGCTTTGCAATATGAATTGTATGAAAATGCAATTACGGTTGTAAAAAATAAGGAAGAAATCCTACCCATTAAATCTCTCGAAAACAACAAAATTGCCTACGTAAAATTAGGTGATGATACGAATAGTGCTTTTGTAACTACTTTGAAAAAATATACAGAAGTTACAGAAGTTGCCAATGAAAACATTGATAGTTTAAACGTGCAATTAAGCCAATTTAATACTGTAATTGTAGGTTTTCATAAATCTGATAAGGCTTGGAAAAAACAAGATTTTACTGAAAAGGAATTGCTTTGGTTACAAGAAATAGGTAAGAAAAATAAAGTTATTTTAGATGTTTTCACCAAACCGTATTCACTTTTACCAATTACGACTTTTGACGAAATCGAAGCCGTTGTGGTTTCTTATCAAAATGCAGACATTGCGCAAGAAGTTTCGGCTGAATTACTATTTGGAGCAATTGAAGCCAAAGGAAAACTACCTGTTTCAGTGCTTCCAAATTTCAATGTAAATGATGGATTATCAACTGAAAAAATAAACCGATTGGGATTTGCAGCTCCAGAAAATGTGGGTATGAATCCCGCAATTTTATCCCGAATTGACAATCTTGCGAAAAAAGCTATCGATAATAAAATGACACCCGGATTGCAAGTACTTGTTGCTAGAAAAGGGAAAGTGATTTATCAAAAATCTTTTGGTTCACAAACCTATGAAAATACAATTAAAGTTTCCAATCCTGATGTCTATGATATTGCATCGTTAACAAAAATCATTTCAACGTTGCCAAATGTAATGCAATTGTATGATCAAAAGAAAGTCCATTTAGATACTAAATTAGGTGAAATGCTTCCAATTTTTCAAAATACGGATAAAGCGGCTATTCCTTTCAAGGATTTATTATCTCATTATGCAGGTTTTCAAGCTTGGATTCCGTTTTATAAAACTACTTTGGATAGTTCAAAAATTCCTTTGCCAAAATACTACAGTAAAGTTAGTAACGAACAATTTTCAAAACAAGTAGCCGATAGCTTGTTCATGCGAAACGATTACCATGACACTATTATGAAAATGATTGTCGACAGTAAATTATCGCTAAAGAAAGAATACAAATACAGTGATTTTACGTTCATTATATTAAAGGATTACCTAGAAAAAATGAACAGTAAAAAATTAGATGTTCTTAGTCAAGAAAACTTTTATAATTCACTTGGAATGAACAACACGATGTACAATCCATTGACTAGATTAGACAAGAAAGTAATTGCTCCTACAGAAATTGATACCTATTTCCGACACCAATTAATTCAGGGTTACGTTCATGATATGGAAGCGGCAATGGAAGGTGGAGTTGGAGGTCACGCTGGGATTTTCTCTAATTCGATGGATATTGCAAAAATGATGCAGATGTATTTGCAAAAGGGAAATTATGGAAATATTCAGTACTTCTCATCCAAAACTTTTGATGATTTCAATACGTGTTATTTTTGTAAAGAAGCCAATAGGAGAGGACTTGGTTTTGACAAACCTCAATTAGGAACTGCAGGGCCCACTTGTGGTTGTGTGCCTATGATTAGTTTCGGACATACTGGATTTACTGGAACTATTGCTTGGGCAGATGCTGAAAATGAAATTGTATATGTCTTTTTATCGAACAGAACTTTTCCAGAAGCAACTGTGAATAAACTTTCTAAAGAGAATATTCGGGAAGACATTCAAAAAGTAATTTACGACGCCATTGAAAGATAAATAGTATTAAAATTTATTTAACGTAAGTTTAAATCGAACTAAGACCATTTATAGTTACATTCGTTACACTAAAATTCAAAAATGAAAATTGCAATAGTTTGTTATCCAACATTTGGGGGAAGTGGCGTTGTTGCTACAGAATTGGGACTTGAATTGGCTCGAAGAGGGCATGAAATCCATTTTATTACCTACAGTCAGCCTGTTCGGTTGGCCCTTTTAAATCCTAATGTTCATTACCACGAAGTAAATGTACCCGAATATCCGTTGTTTCACTACCAGCCCTATGAATTGGCTTTGTCAAGCAAATTAGTTGATATGGTAAAACTTTACAAAATAGATTTATTACACGTTCATTATGCCATTCCACATGCTTATGCAGGTTACATGGCCAAGCAAATGTTGAAAGCTGAAGGAATTAAAATCCCAATGGTAACAACACTTCACGGTACTGATATTACGTTAGTTGGGAATCATCCATTTTATAAACCAGCTGTGAGTTTCAGTATTAACAAATCGGATGTGGTAACTTCAGTTTCACAAAATTTAAAAGAGGAGACTTATAAATTATTCAATATTAAAAAGGAGATTAATGTAATTCCGAATTTTATCGAATTGGATAAAAATGTTTTAGATGCAAAAGTAGCTTGTCATCGTTCTGTTATGGCACAACCCAATGAGCGAATTATAACACATATAAGTAATTTTAGAAAAGTAAAACGAATTCCCGATATTATTAAGATTTTCTATAAAATTCAGCAAGAAATACCTTCAAAATTAATGATGGTTGGTGATGGTCCCGAAAAAGAAGTTGCTGAAAATTTATGCCAAGAATTGGGTATTTCTGATAAAGTTATCTTTTTTGGAAACAGCAACGAAATTGATAAAATTCTAAGTTATACCGATATATTTTTATTGCCATCTGAAACAGAAAGTTTTGGATTAGCAGCATTAGAAGCAATGGCTTGGGGAGTTCCTGTTATTTCAAGTAATTCGGGAGGATTGCCTGAAGTAAATTTTGAAGGAGTTTCGGGTTATTTAAGCGATGTCGGGAATACGGATGAAATGGCGCAAAATGCCATCAAAATTTTAAGTGATGATTTGGTTTTGGAAGAATTTAAAAAGAATGCGTTAGTCGTTGCAAAACAGTTTGATATAAAAAATATTGTACCTTTATACGAAGATTTGTATCAAAAAGCCCTAAATAAGTATTCATGAAAAAAATAAGCTTGTTATTGCTATCCTTAGTATTGTTTTCTTGTGGAGTTTCTAAATCTAAAGAAAGTAGTAAACCTTTATTTGAAGTAATTACACAGCAACCTGATGGTGGAGGAAATATTCATTTTTTTGAAATTGTTTCTACCTCTCAAGAATTTAGAATGCTTCAAGGTGACGACAAACTTAAAGGTAAAATCAAACCAAATGATATTAATGAATCTAATTTTTTAATATTGAATATGGGTGAAAAATTAGTTGGTGGATGTACAATTGATATAGAAGATGTTCAAGAAACTGAAAAATCAATTGTTATTTCTGTCAAAGAAAATGAGCCTAAAATAACTGTTGAAAATACTTTGACAGAATATGTTTATCCCTACTCCATTGTTAAAATCAACTCTAAGAAAGAAATTATATTAAAATAAGGTCTACAAATCATAACTTAAAAAAAACCATTAAGAAATAAATCTAAATCAAGTGTTCCTTGAATTATTTATTTCCTAATGGTTTAATTTTTTAAAACCAATTGATAGTTTTTAAAACTTGTATCTAAGTCCTAAGGCAATATCGGAACCGTAATTATTTTCATAATATCCATGTCCGCCAATTTCAGGACGTAAATCCAATGAT
The DNA here is from genome assembly GCA_943325595.2 of Auritidibacter sp. Marseille-P8566. The sequence continues at coordinate 1,056 of CALPQA020000011.1, read as the reverse complement.
ATTTGCAAAGGAAAATCAAAATTGTATTCAATTCCAATGTCTCCAGCGGCATAAGCGAAAGTTCCGTTGTCTTTGTAACCATTCACATTAGTATTCCAACTTCCTAATCCACCACCAAATCCAGCATACCAATTAAATCCTTGGTCGATGTTCCAAACCCATGTATATAAACCAGTTAGTTTTATGGCGTCTACATTGTTACTGTTTCTCCAACCCAAATCTAATTCCAAACGGTTTTTTGATGACAATTTTCTTTGATAGGAAATTTCTGATCCAAATCCATCATTGGTCCCCAAACGAAGACCTAAAGCATTTTCCGAAATGTTTTGAGCATTGGCGCAGAACATAAATCCAAAGAGCATTGTTGTAGATAACAGGAGCTTTTTCATAATTTAATTTATTTATATATTTTATATACATAAAGATAATCTAATTAGTAAGAAATTACTACAATGAAATCATAAATAAAGCATAATTAGTGGCTTACATTATATCCATTTAAATACTCGTTTTGAGTTTGATTTCCACTTGGAGGAATTGGCAATGTAGTTCCACCAGGAAGCTGATTTAATTGATAATTGATAATTGTATTTGTATAAACCATTCCAATGTTTTTTGCATAGTATTGGTTGGAAACTACCACATTTTGCGGACTTAAGATTGAAGCTGCATATTGCATTCCTCCAACTAAAATGTTTGTAGTGATTTTTGCATTTAAAACAGTTTTTACTCTTTTTACATCCGTATAAACATGATTATTAGAAGTATAGGTTGGTAAAGTTTCTATTTCCGTTGTTGTCAAGATATAGTCAATTACCAAAGGATAGGTGTCAACGGTTTGATTTATTGTTCCAGATAAAGTTCCTAATTGTTGGTTGTCCGCTGCATTTTCTTTAAAAATAACAAAATCATTTAGGTCTAAGTTAATTGGAATTCCAACACCAAAATCAAGTGCCAAAGTACCTGTTAACAACAACGAAGCACCTGATTTTCTAATACTGTTTTTGTTAAGTGTGCTAGAATAAAAACCGGCAGGTGAATTTCTTGTCTTAAATT
>CALPQA020000010.1 GCA_943325595.2 Auritidibacter sp. Marseille-P8566 | reverse complement strand
TTTCAAGCTCCAGATTATTATAACCTTGATGAATTGTTGACCGATGAACACAAATTAGTGCGTGATGCTGCTCGTGAGTGGGTAAAACGTGAAGTTTCGCCAATAATTGAGGATTTTGCACAAAGAGCAGAATTTCCAACACAAATAATAAAAGGTTTGGCTGACATCGGTGCTTTTGGTCCTTATATCCCTGAGGAATATGGTGGTGCAGGTTTAGACCAAATTTCGTATGGTTTGATTATGCAAGAAATTGAAAGAGGAGATTCAGGGGTTCGTTCAACTGCTTCTGTTCAATCATCGTTGGTAATGTATCCCATTTGGAAATTCGGAAATGAAGCACAACGAGTTAAATATTTACCAAAATTAGCTTCGGGAGAATTCATGGGTTGTTTCGGTTTGACCGAACCCAATTACGGTTCTGATCCAAGCAGCATGATTACCAACTATAAAGATATGGGCGATCATTATTTATTGAATGGTGCCAAAATGTGGATTTCGAATGCGCCTTTTGCAGATATTGCAGTTGTTTGGGCTAAAAATGAAGAGGGAAGAATTCACGGATTAATTGTAGAACGAGGAATGGAAGGGTTTACCACTCCTGAAACGCATAATAAATGGTCGCTTCGTGCTTCGGCAACAGGAGAATTGATTTTTGATAATGTAAAAGTTCCTAAAGAAAATATATTGACAGGTAAAACGGGTCTTGGTGCTCCAATGCAATGTTTGGATTCAGCTCGATATGGTATTGCTTGGGGAGCGATTGGTGCTGCAATGGATTGTTATGATACTGCGCTGCGATATGCCAAAGAAAGAATTCAGTTTGGGAAACCAATTGCTGCAACCCAATTACAACAAAAGAAATTGGCTGAAATGATTACAGAAATCACCAAAGCACAATTGCTAACATGGCGTCTGGGAGTTTTGAGAAATGAAGGAAAAGCGACAACGCCACAAATCTCTATGGCCAAAAGAAATAATGTTGATATGGCAATTAATATTGCTCGTGAAGCACGTCAAATTTTGGGCGGAATGGGAATTACAGGTGAATATTCTATAATGCGTCACATGATGAATTTAGAATCAGTAATTACCTATGAAGGGACGCATGACATTCATTTATTGATTACTGGAATGGACATTACTGGAATTCCAGCGTTTAAATAATTCAAAAAACATGGTTTTTCGGTTATGAAAAGCTGTCTCTTATAAAAAAGGTTGCCTCATAAGTATTTGAGGCAACCTTTTTATTTTTCGTGTAAACTGTTTTTGGCTTTATGAAATGCATATCCAACTCCAATTGCAATTAATACCCACAATTGTTTGTTTATTGGTGCGTCTGTTGGATTTGTTTCTGTAACTCCACCGAAATCACCAGGGTTTTGAGCAAATGTTATCAAGTGGAAAAATAAAATTAATACAAGAGTTAATTTAAAATATTTGAATTTTTTCATTTGTGCTATTTTAGAATTATTAATTATTTATTTTTAGTATAACAGTTTTGTTTTCTTGAGAAATGACTTTCAAAAAAACAATTCCATTTGTTTTAGGTAAACTACTTAGAAAAGCGGTTTTGGAATTTATATCAGTTTGTTTGTAAATGAAGCGGCCAAGATTATCAAATCCCAAAACTTCTTTAATTGCATTTTTTTCTGAATAAACATTAAAAACACCATCTTTCTTATACGCAATTACTGAATTCGAATTGAAAGTTTCTGTTGTTATAGCTAGAGTTGTTATATAAACCAATTGAAATCGACTATTGAAAGTTCCCACTTCGGAATAAAAAGTATAGGCTGAAGTTTTCAATTCATGTATTGAATTATCAAAAGTATCAAGGATGTAAATGGCTTGATTTCCTAAAAATAGTCCGTCCATTGCTGCCAAAGTGATGGTATAATTCCCTGCGTTTTCTGCAGTAAATCCAAGTTGAACAACGTCGTTTTCTGAAAATGCTAAAGCGCGACCTTGAATTGTATAATCTGCACCATCAATTTTAGAAGACAAATAACTTCCTGAATTTCCAAAAGCCAAACCATCAAAATTTGAATCAAATCCCATAGTCGCCCCTTCAATATAACCAACTAAAATTTGATTGAAGTTGGTTCCAGAATCATTTGAAAGATTCAACCATAAGCGATGCCGTTCTATAGTTGTTGCATTTCTAAAAAACTGATTATTTGTATTTGCAATTCGCATTGAATTGGTGAAATTGACATTTCCTGAACCTGTCGCTTTTACAACAAACCCTTGTCCTACTTGAATAGTGCCGTTTGGGAGTATAGAAGGAATACCTGATGTACCTGATGTTGCAGCTGTTGAACCTGAACCATTCCAAACGGCATAATTAGTTCCAGATGGGAATAATCCGTTAGTGCCAATCGTTAGTGTATGCGCATAAAAATATAATGAACCGCTGATGTTAGAATTCCCACTTATAAAACGGGTTGCATCAATAGGAGAGGGATATGGATTTCCTACTAAATTGTAACCCGTTCCAGTGGTTTCTATGGCAAAGGGAATAGTACCATTATTTGGGATACCGCTAAAGGTACCTTCCCAAGTTTGTGGAGTGGTAGTAAAAGTATTGGGAGCTCGAACCGCAAATCCCTTTCCTACTGTAAATGTTGATGAACCAGATAAGCCCGAATTGACAAAAGTATTTGAAGCGGTGTCGTACGTAAAAAACCGGTTGGTTAATGTTAATGGTGAAAACCCAAATAAATTTACATTTGCAACAGGAGCTGACCATAAAGTGTGATCTAAGCGAACTTGAAGTCCTGAGTTTCTTTTTACAGTTATAGATCCTGAATTGCTCACTGAATTTGTTTGAATTAAACTAGCATTATTTTCAAAAGTTACCGATCCGCTAGAAACGGTTAATTTGTCGAGTAATGTCATTGTATTTCCAGATGCAATGGTCAGATTTCCATTCGAAACAGTACAACTGCAAGCAGAAATATCGCTATTTAAAGTATAATTACCAGAAAAATTATAGGAAATTGTTGAATTTGCATCTGGTGTCCCGTTATTCCAAGTTGTTCCGTTAAAAGTGGTATTTCTAACAGTTATAGTTACACTAGGACTGTTCGCTGCTGAACAAACTCCATTGGTTGTAGTTGTTCTGAAATAAGTAGTTGCAATTAAATTAGCGACAATATAAGTTGAGCTTACTTCACCAATAACATTTGAAAAAGTACTATTATCTGATGAGGATTGCCACTGAATTGCACCTGTATTTCCGCTTAAAGTTAAGGTAGTTGTTGCTTCTGGGCAAACAGTTGTTCCTCCACCTGCAATAGTGGCTGTAGTACATGAATTACTGCTATTTAATATTCCAGTTGTTGTAGCACCAAATCTAGTTGCGGTTTTATTTGTTGCAGATGAATTGGTTCCTCCCCAAGAGCCAGAAGTTTGATAGGTACCACTAAATGACAATGTTACTGCCGAAGAAGAGGAACCGTTAAGCAATAGCGCTACCGCTGTTCCACTCAAGGTTAAATTTCCAGCGATTGTAATGGCTCCAGCAAAAGTTTTGTTTCCAGAAGTACTCAATGTAAGATTTCCATAACTTTTAATGGGTACTGCCTGAGTAGTTCCATTATAATTTATAGTACTTGAAGCACCTAAAGTTGTAGTTCCAAAACCTGATGGAAATGTCGAAGTGCCACTCAAATTTAATACAGCTCCGTTAGAAACGGAAATTGCTTTGGTTGCATTTCCCGCAATAACGAATCCACCATTATTTAAAGTTCCTGTTTGAATGTTTATATTTCCAGTTACATTTGTAGCTGAAATGATAGCCGAAATGGTTGCGCCACTTAAATGCGTATTGTTTATATTTAAGTTGTTATAGTCAACATTACTAACTCCAATTGGGACTGTCTGTGAAACCGAGCCATTAAAATTAAATGTGCTCGAAGTACCAGGTAAAAGTGTGCCTGAATTATTATTTATTGTAAATGCTCCCCCTAAATTAAAAGTACCAGATCCACCTGTCATATTGATTTGTGTTTGTAAAGGATCGCTCCCATTAACATTATTAAATGTTAAATTACCAACTACGGTTACCGTTCCCGATGAAATGGTAAGTAGTGTAACTCTATTGCTTTGCGACCCTGTTTGTCCTGTTCCCAGAGAAAGGTTGCCCCCTACATTCATAGTGCCAGTATTTAACTTAATTTCTCTTGTATTTGCTGTAGTTGGACCAAAAATTGTTGCGTTTCCACTCACAGAAAGGGAAGAAGTACTGTCAGTAAATGACAAAAACTCGGAGCTATTAGTCCCGCTTACTCCGATTTCTAAAGTTGCGCATGTTGCTGCTATTCCAGTTGGAATGGTAATATCAAAACCATTGTTAGATAAAATTACATCATCTAAAGCACCTGGGGTTTTTCCAAAACGAAAGTTAATTCCTGTATTTGCATTGGCCGCATTTCCAGTTAATATCAAGGAAGTATTGCTTGTAATTGAAGAAACTGTGCCTATTAAGGTACCATTTGTTTTGTAAAGCGCAGCGCCAACTGATAATTGCCCTGTAAAATTTGTGCCAATGCCAGTTACAGTTACTGATGATGTTGTTGTTGTAATTGTTCCTATTGTAATTGTATTTGATAACCAAGTATCGTTTGTATTCCAATTTCCTGTTTTGCGTGAAATAAGTGTTGTTTGACCAAATGTAAATGCAGTGCATAATACTGCTATAAACAGAAGTGTGATTCTACTATTTTTAGAAGAAATCAATATTAATTTTCGTTTTTCAATTGAAATGCTAGTTGGACTGTTATTCAAAAATCCAATTTTTATTTGAGTTGCAAATGTTTTATTTAGACTCCAATTTGTTTTTAACAATTGGGACATTCGGCAAATAATTTTTTTCATTCTATTGATAGTTAAAGGTTGATAAAACTTATATGAACGAAAGTATTTACAAAACTTGCATATTGATTGTTTTATCCATTATCAGTAGTTATTTTCGATAAAGTACTGTTTTTGAGTATTTAATTGAATTTAAAAAATAAAACTATTTAGTTTCGACACCCTTTTTTTGATGTTACTAAATACATGAAACAGCAAAAGAATGAGAATTATTACTTTTGTTTCATGAATGAAGATTTGTTTAGATTTCGCAAAAAAAGAAGCGCCTAATTCACATATGTGATTCGGGATAATTGGAAATTTTGGGTGTAATTAAACAACTAAATTATTTAAAACTTCTTCAAAATTTGTTGTTGGTAACAAACATGTTTGTTTTTGACAAACATAAAATAATGTTTGATTTTCAATAAATCGATCTTTTAAAAAGGGTAGAGAAGTAGGTTCCTTTGTAGCTGCAACAACAAGATTTGGAAGGTATTTTTGATTTATTTTTGATATGTATTCTGAAGCATTTTCCCCACAAATTCCTAATTCTTTGTTTTGATCGGAGTAATTCATAAACACGCTCAACCAATTAGAAAAGCCCGACGGATAATCGATATTTGGTATGATTTGTTGAAGCATTTTTTGACAAATACTGTCATAGTAGGTATTGTGAAAATAAATACTCAACTTGAATAAATTGTTTGCCATCACTGAATTAGAAGCAGGGATTACATTGTCTTCAGTCTCGAAATGAGTGGCAATAAGAGGAGTGTCTGTTTTGGAGGTAAAAGCAAAAAAGGTCGCTATTTCATCATAAAAAGAATCAAAACAATAATCGGTTAATTGTTTCGCATTTTGTAACCATTTATCATCCAACGTCACTTCATAAAGTGCAATAAATGCTTCAATTACAAAGCAATAATCTTCAAGATAACCATTTATGGTACTTTTCCCATTTTTGTAATTATGGAATAAATTACCATCTGCTGCCCATTGTTTTTCGATGATGAAATTGGCGTTTTTAATGGCGATTTCTAAATAATCATTATCGCCCAAAGCTTTATAGGCATCAACAAAGCCTTTTAGCATTAGAGCATTCCACGAAGTTAATGTTTTATCATCGAGTCTTGGTTTACTTCTTTTTTCACGTTCAATGAAAAGCAATTGTTCCCAAGTTTTTTTCTTGGATTGTAATTCGGGAAGGGTAATTTTATTTTGGGTTGCAATAACTTCTAATTCTTGATTTTGAATTAATACATAATTACCTTCTTCCCAATAACCAAATTCATTAATGTTGAAAACCTGAGAGAATAATTCAAAATCTTCTTTTAGTATATTTTGTAAAGCTTCTTTTTTCCAAACATAAAAAGCTCCCTCCTCTAAATGTTGCTTTTCATTTAAACTATCGGCATCTAAGGCACAGAAAAACCCATTTTCAGCATTGGTTAATTCTCTAGAAACAAACGTCAATGTTTTTTGGATAACTTCCTTGTACAAAGGATTTTTTGTTAGTTTGTAGGCATCAGCATATAATGAAATCAATTGGCCGTTGTCATAAAGCATTTTTTCGAAGTGGGGAACATGCCATTTCATATCCACTGAATAGCGGGAAAATCCACCATCAACGGTGTCGAAAAGTCCGCCAAAAGCCATTTTTGTCAAAGTGAGATTTACGAAATCCAATACTTCTTTATTTTGTTTTTGATGCCCGTATCGCAATAGAAATTGGTAATTATTGGGCATCATGAATTTTGGTGCGCGTGCCATTCCGCCAAATTCTAGATCGAAACTTTTAATCCACTTTTCGATAAGCGACTCAATTGAATTTTGGCTTAAAGTCTCTGAAGAAATTCCAACATTTGAAATCCCCAAGCTTTCAATGCCAAGATGTAATTTTTCTGCGTAAGCAATCATTTTTTCGGGTTGCGACTGGAATATTGTTTGTAACTGTTCCAATGTTGAAACCCATTCGTCTTTTCGGAAATAAGTTCCTCCCCAAATGGGTCTTCCATCAGGAAGTGCTACAATATTTAAAGGCCAACCGCCTCTTCCTGTCATTATTTGAACGGCTTTCATATAAACCGCATCAACATCGGGGCGTTCTTCTCGATCCACTTTAATGTTGATGAAATGCTGGTTCATGGTTTGTGCTACTTCTTCATTTTCAAAACTTTCATGTTCCATAACATGACACCAATGACAAGCCGAATACCCAATGCTAACAATGATTAGTTTGTTGCGTTCTTTGGCTGTTGCCAATGAGGTTGCATTCCATGCTTTCCAATGCACAGGATTGTTTGCGTGTTGCAAAAGATAGGGACTGGTCTCGGAATGTAGTTCGTTCATGGAATGTTTTTTAGCCCAGATAAAAGTGAAAATCCCACGCTTTTGGGCGTGGATTGCAACGAATAGCTGGAAATAGCTCCTAAAATAAAAAAGCGTTCCGAAAAACGCTAATTTGTTAATGATAAAGTTAGGCGTTTACAGCTTCTACTTTTATATCTTCGTCTTTTAGCATGTCTTTTAGCATGTTTTCGATACCGCTTTTTAGAGTGAAAGTTGATGAAGGGCAACCATTACAAGCGCCTTGAAGGATTACTTTTACCCGTTTCTCTTTTTCATCATAGGAATCGAATAGGGTGTTTCCACCATCGGCAGCGACGGCAGGTTTTACATATTCTTCCAAAATATTGATGATTTGTTGCGAAGTAGTGTCTAAACTATCGAAGTTTTTAATTTGCTGTTTCTCTTGTTTTGAATCGGTAACTAATAGGGTTTCATCCAAAACCGTTCCTCCATTTTCAATATATTGCTTGATGAACGAACGCAATTCTAAGGTAATTTCGCTCCAATCGTTCACTTCATATTTGGTTACAGAAATGTAATTTTCGTCAATAAAAACTTCTTTCACGTATGAAAAATTGAACAATTCTTTTGCCAATGGGGAAGCTGCTGTAGCATCGATATTCTTAAATTCTACAGCATTTTTTGTTAACATTCTGCTCACTACAAATTTTAGTGCGGCAGGATTAGGAGTAGTTTCTCCATAAACCGTAATGGGTTGTTTTTTGGATTTATTTTCATCTACAGTGATGATAATCCCGCCATTTGACACAAATTCTTCAATTTGTTCGGCAACGGCATCTTGAACATCCTCCCATTCCACAATTGAATAGCGCTCGATGGCTACGAAATTTCCAGAAATGTAAACTGTTTTTACAAAAGGCAAGTGGAAGAGTTGTTGCGCTAGTGGAGAGGCTTTGGCTTCATCGATATTTTTGAATTCAAAACTTTCATTTTGCGTAATAAAATCTGGAAATTCAAATTTTAGAATTGCTGGATTTTGGGTATTTTTTATAGCTATTTTTGTCATTTTTCTGTTTTTTATTCCCCTTATTTTGGAAGTTGTAAAGGTAAATAATTTCGTTTTAATTTGCTTTGAATTTAGGAAAGTTATGTGCTAATTTTTTATTGGCTATTTGCTTTGTTTTCAATTCATAATCTCTATCGTTTATTATTCTAGTAAAGTTTTAAATATATTGGTTTGTATTTGATTTGTTACTTAAAAATTTATATATTTGACCGCTATTTATAGTAAATGAATTAGGATTTGTCTTCTAAACTAAATTTTTCTTTTTCGAAATTAATGCCTTTTGACGGGTTATAAATGCTGAAAAATTATAATTTGTTTTTATTAACTAAGCCTTAAATCAACAACGTATATTCCAACTTAAAAAAGATTAAATAAAAATGAATTTTAAAAAATTGTATTTATTAGTTTTAGTATTTATTGCTCAATTTTCTTATTCACAAGAAGGGGTTGCAGTTTACTCGGATTATTTATCAGATAATTATTATTTAATTCACCCGTCAATGGCAGGTGCTTCAAGTTGTGCAAAAGTTCGTTTGACTGCTCGTAAACAATGGTTTGGTCAAGAAGACGCCCCTCAGTTGCAAACATTAAGTTTTAACGGTCGTTTAGATGAAAAATCAGGTGCTGGTATTATTTTGTTTAGCGATAAAAATGGGTATCATTCTCAAAAAGGTGTAAAACTTACCTATGCGCATCACATTATGTTTTCAAGAGACGATATTGATTTGAATCAATTGTCATTTGGTATTAGTGGAGTTTTGATTCAAAGTCAATTAGATGAAACGCAATTTAGAAACTCTGGAAATTATGATCCAATTGTTGATGGTACAATTATTCAAAAAGAATCTTATGTGAACTTTGACATAGGAGCATCGTATAATTATTTGGAATTTTACACGCACTTAACAGTGAAAAATGCAATTGAAACAAGAAGAAATATTTACACGGCTTATGAGAGTGATAATCTTAGAAAAGTAATTTTAAGTGCTGGATATACTTTTGGAGATGCTGACATTTTGTTATGGGAACCTTCAATTATGTTTCAAACTATTGAAAAAACGAAAGAAAGTTCTATTGATTTTAACTTGAAAGCCTACAAAAATTTTGAAGGTGGAAAAATTTGGGGAGGTTTATCTTACAGAAGAAGTTTGGATGGGACACAATACATAAGTGGAAATGGAATTGCAGAACAAAAGCTTCAGTATGTAAGCCCTATTCTAGGTGTTAACTATAAAAACTTTATGTTTGCATATACTTATTCTCAATTATTAGGGGATGTGAAATTTGATAATAGAGGTTTTCACCAAATTACAATTGGACTTAATTTATTCTGTGAGCCTGAAAAATACCACTGTAATTGTCCTGCAATTAATTAATTTTTTTGATAATATAAATTCAGTCCCGATTCACGTCGGGACTATTTTTTTAAAGTATGTTGATAAAATCTGTAAACGGAAAATCGCCTTACATTCCCGAAGATTGCTATGTTGCAGAAAATGCGACTATCGTTGGGGATGTTTCCTTTGGTACTAATTGTAGTGTTTGGTTCAATGCAGTAATTCGCGGGGATGTAAATTTTATTACCATTGGAAATAAAGTTAATATTCAGGATGGAGCCATTATTCATTGTACCTATCAAAAACACCCTACAATCATCGGTAATAATGTATCAATTGGTCATAATGCAATTGTTCATGGTTGTACTATTCATGATAATGTGCTAATCGGAATGGGAGCAATTGTTATGGATAATTGCATTGTGGAGAGCAATTCAATTATTGCTGCAGGGGCTGTTATTACTCAGAATACAGTTGTAGCATCGGGAACAATTTGGGCTGGTGTTCCTGCTAAGAAAGTCAAAGATATTGACCAATCTGATTTTGCAGGTGAAATAGAACGCATTTCAAATAATTACGTCATGTATTCTAGTTGGTTTAAAGAAGAATAGGTTTTAGAAGTCTCTTTCTATAATCGTATATTTATTTCCTAAAAGTTCTGAAAGCACTTTTGAATTTCCATTTGTATAAAAAAGGTTGGTGCTTTTGGTAGTATTTGAAAGTCCAACTTTGTCATTTAAAACAGCTTGCGTTTGTTTTGCAACGGCTTCGCCAGAATCGATTATTTGAATGTGTTTTGGAAGAATGGTTTTGATTTTCGGAATAAGATAAGGGTAATGACTGCAACCCAAAACCAAATAATCGATATTTTTTTCAATCATTGGCGTAAGATAGGAGTGAAGTAACTTTTCCATTTCTGGGGAGTTTATTTCACCATCCTCGATTAATTCTACCAATCCATGGCCAATTTGTTCTACTATTTTAGTGTCTTGATACAGCTCAATAGTTTTGTTGAATAATTCACTGCTTAAAGTTCCTTTGGTGGCCAGTATACCAATTGTTTGTGTTTTCGAATTATTTGCGGCTGGCTTTATTGCAGGTTCAATTCCAATGAAGGGAATGTCATAAGTGGTTCTAAGTTCCTTTATTGCGTTTGTAGTGGCGGTATTGCATGCTACCACAATTATCTTGCAATTGAATTCCAAAAGTAATTCCGTATTCTTTTTGCTTAAGGCAATTATTTCCTCCTTTGATTTTTCGCCATAGGGGGCATTCTTGCTATCAGCGAGATAAATGGTGTTTTCATTTGGCATTAATTGGTGAATGGCTTTCCAGATTGAAGTGCCACCAATACCCGAATCAAACAAACCTATGGGATTATTATTATTCATAAAAACAAATGTAAAAAAAAACTGCTCAAATTTTGAGCAGTTTTAATTATTTTAAGGAAGTTAGATTAAAAACCTAATTCTTTTTTTACGTCAGCCGTTAAGTTTGGACCGTCAGCTAGTAAAAGGCTTTCTGAATTCAATACATATTGGAATCCTTTTGCTTTACCTACTTTTTGAATTGCAGCTTTAATTTTTTCCTGGATAGGTTTCATCAAATCAGCTTCTTTAGTTTGTAATTCTTTTTGTGCAGTTTGGCCAAAATCTTGGATTCTTTTCTCCATATCTTGCACTTCTTTTTGACGCTCAATGTTCATTTTTTCAGAAACAGTAGCTACTTCACCTTCGTATTTTTTTAGTTTTGCTTGGTACTCATCACCCATTGTTTTGTAATCAGCTTGATAAGTAGCACTCAATTTTTCTAATTGTTTTTGCGCTTCAAGAATGGCTGGCATCTTTGTCATTATTTCATTAACTTCAACATGTGCAGTTTTTGATTGAGCATTAGCAAATTGACTTGCTCCTAAGAATAAGACTGCAGCTATTAGTAAGCATTTAAATTGTTTCATCATTTTCAGTATTAATTATTAATTTATTGGTTTTATTTTTTTTCTTTTACTTTTTCTTCTTTAGCCTTTTTTGCGGCTTCTCTATCATCTAATATTTTCTTTTTTTTGTCTTCGACGGCTTTTTTCCTGTCTTCTAAAGTTTTGGCTCTAAGTGCAGCAGCAGCTTTTTTAGCGTCTTCTGCAGCTTCTTTTGCAGCTTCTTTTGCTGTTGTTGTTTTAGAAGTACTTATAGAATCTTTTGCAGGAATCGTGCCATTTTTTTTAGCTTCTTTATCTGCTAGTAATTTTTTTCTATTTTCTTCCGCTACTTTTTTCTTTTCCTCAGCCGCAGCTTTTTTCTCAGCCGCAAGTTGATCTCTAGCAATTTTTTTATCATCAAGAATTTTCTGTCTTTCTGCCATTTGTGGATTTTCTTTTGTGAAATCCTCTTTAGCCTCTTTTTCTTCTTCTAATTTTATTTGCTTTTTGGTCATTTGCTCCATTTTTTCGGCTCTGTTTAAAACCCGTAATACTTGGTCGCTAATATCGTATCTTTTTGCTGCAAACAAAATAGTCAAATCGGATGATTTATCAAATATAAAATCATATTTTTTGGCTTCAGAAATGTCTTGAACTATTGTGAAAATTTGATCTTGAATCGGTTTCACCAATACTGATTTTTGAATAATCAAATCCCCAGTTGGACCAAATCTTTTTTGATTGTATTCTAATAATTCAGATTCTTGAGACGAAATTTCTTCTTGCTTTTCAGCAATTAGCTCTTTTGTCAATAAAACTTGTTCCGTTTTTAAAGCGTCTTTAAGTTTTATGATATCATTTTTTTTAACTTCAATTTCTTGTTTCCATTTTTGAGCTTTTTGCTCCAATTGGTTTTTTGCATCAGCATAACTAGGAACATTTTGCAAAATGTACTCCATATCGATGTATCCAATTTTAACTCCTTTCGTTTGACCAAAAGATAAAAATGAAAATAAAAGTGTCAAAAGTAATAAAAATTGTTTTCTCATAACTCAATTTATTATAAAATTAATACCTTATTTAGAATTGTTGACCAATTATAAAATGTGTTTCCCAACCGTTTGGTTTGGTTAAACCTTGAATTGGTAAAGCATCAAAGCCGTAACCAAAATCAATTCCTAACAATCCAAAAGCAGGCATAAATACTCTCAAACCAAATCCTGCAGAACGTTGCAATACAAATGGGTTATAATTTTTAAAAGAATCGTAAGCCGCACCACCTTCAAGAAATGTAAGAGCATATATTGATGCAGATGATTTCAATGTCAATGGATATCTTAATTCCAATGAAAACTTATTGTAAACTGTAGCGCCATTCTGAGCACCTTTACTATCTGTTGGAGTTAGAGATTGATTAGGATAACCTCTCAAGCCAATTACTTCTCTTCCGTCTAAAGCAAAATTTGCCAGTCCATCACCACCTACAAAGAATCTTTCAAAAGGAACTAAACCTCTGTCTTGGTTGTATGAACCTAGGAAACCAAATTCACCTAAAGAACGAAGTACTAATTTACCATAAATTTTTGTAAACCAATCTGCTTTGAATTTAATTTTATAATATTCTAACCAATTGAATTTTTTCTGGTCAACTTTTGACTGGTCGGCATCGGCATTTGCTACATCAGATAAAACCAATACACTTACACCATTAACAACTTCTGTTTGCACGTAATCTCCAGTTCCAACCCAATTGTCATTAACATCGAAATATCCAGTACTGGTGTTCTTTAATTTGTATGCATCTAATTCTCCTAAAGTAGCATAATCTATTTTATTGAAAAGAGAATAAGGAGGAGTGAATTTGGCAGAAACGCTAAATTCAGATCCGTATGTAGGGAAAATTGGATTGAAACCTTTGTTGTTTCTGCTTAATCCGATGGTGTAAGCAAAATTTCGAGAGGAACCATTTCCAAAGGTAAATAATCCGGTATTGTAGTTGTTTAAGTCATAATATTGAAAACTAATTGCGTGTGATAAAATGAATGAATCATCCGGCACTGTAAGTTTTTTTGCAATTCCCACAGAGGCTGACAAGATGTTAAAGCTTTTGCTTTTATCTACTGAACCCGTGCTATAATTATTTAAAAATTGCTTGCTGTAGGATAATGAGGTGCTAAATTGAACTGGTTTTTTTCCACCAAACCATGGTTCAGAAAATGACATACTGTATGTTTGAAAATAAGTACTTCCTTGCAATCTTAAGGAAACTTTCTGTCCATCTCCCATTGGTAATGGTTTGTAAGCATCTTTATTAAAAATATTTCGCATCGAAAAGTTATTGAATGACAGTCCCAATGTTCCAATGAAACCACCACCACCATAACCTCCTTGAAGTTCAATTTGGCTTGATCCTTTTTCTACAAGATTGTATTCTATATCAACTGTTCCTGCTGCAGAATCTACATTTTTGAATTTAGGATCAATGGCTTCTGGATCAAAAAATCCTAATTGTCCAATCTCACGAATGGTTCTAACCAAGTCATCCTTGCTGTATTTTTCTCCTGGTTTTGTTCGTAACTCACGGTAAATAACTTCATCGTTAGTTTTATCATTTCCAACAACTGTAATTTTATTAAAATAGGCAATTGGGCCTTCAGTAACTCTAATTTCAAAATCAATGGTGTCGTTTGCTGTTTTAACTTCAACGGCATTGATATTCGAGAATAAATACCCATTATTTTGATACAAGTTGGTAATGTCTTCTCCGTCAGGTTTTGACTTGTCCGCAATTCTTTTTTCTAACAAAACACCGTTATAAATGTCTCCCTTTTTTACCCCTAAAACACTTCGTAAACTTTGATCTGAATAAACACTGTTTCCAAGAAATTTGATATCTCCAAAGTAATATTTATTTCCTTCTTCGATATTTACATTAATGGTCAAGTCATTTTTAGCTTTATTAAAAATAACGCTGTCAGAAACTATTCTGGCATCTCTATAACCTCTTTCTTTATATTTATCGATGATTTTAACTAAATCTTCTTTGTATTTTTCTTTTATGTATTTTGAAGCTTTTAGAATTCGTAATGGATTTCTTTGTTTGGTATTGGACATTGCTCCACGAAGTTTTTTATCAGAAAACTTCTCATTTCCATTAAAATTTATAGCACTAATTTTAATTTTATCGCCTTTGTCTATTGCGATAAGTAATTTTACTCTATTAGTTTCAGTAGTGTCAATTATGGTATTGATATTGACTTTTGTGTTGTAATATCCGTCCTTTTTATATTTGTTTTCGATGTAGTTTTTTGTAGTAGTTAATAGGTTTTCATTTACTACTTTTCCAGCCGTTAAACTATTGTCTTTTATTAAACCTTCAATTTTACTTTTCTTAATTCCCGTAAATTTTACATTAGTAAGTTTTGGCAATTCGTTGATGTTCAATTCAAGAAAAATACTGTCGCCTTTTATTTCATTTACATAGAAATCTATTTCGCCAAAGAGGCCTAATTTTCCAAGTTTTTTTATGGCATTACTAATTTCCTCTCCAGGAACGGTAATGTTTTGACCTTTTTCAAGCCCTGCAAATGTAACTACAGTTTGTTTGTTGAAACTGATTTTACCGGTAACGTTTACATCTCCAAGGATGTATTTTTTTCCTTGGTCAAAAGGGACTCTTTCTTGTGCTGCTATTTGTGAAATACTTCCGAAAAATATAATCGTAAAGAATAATTGTATGCTTTTATTTAACACTAATAATTTATTTAATTTGTTCACTTGTTTTTCCAAATCTACGTTCTCTTTTTTGATAGCTAATGATGGCTTCATATAAATCGTCTTCTTTAAAATCGGGCCATAAGACATCTGTAAAATATAATTCTGCGTAAGCTATTTGCCAAAGCAAGAAATTACTTATGCGATTTTCGCCGCTAGTTCTTATTAATAAATCTACCTCTGGCAAATCGTGCGTGTAAAGATGCTGATTTATAATTGATTCGTCTATGCTGTCTATTGAAATTATATTATTTTTAACTTTATTACTAATATTTTTAACTACATTTATGAGTTCCTCTCTCGATCCGTAGCTTAATGCCAGCGTAAGAACCATGTTTTTATTGTCTTTGGTTTTCTCAATTACTTCTTGAAGTTTCTTTTGTGCCGATTTTGGCAACAAGTCAAGATTTCCAATTGAATTCAACCGAATGTTATTGTCTTGAAGGGTTTTAAGTTCGTTTTTTAATGAATTGATCAACAAATTCATCAATAATTCGACTTCTAATTTTGGTCGGTTCCAATTTTCAGTCGAAAAGGCGTATAGTGTTAAGTTTTCAATTCCTAATTTCGCACACGTTTCAACGGTAGTACGCACGGATTTTGTGCCATTTTCATGACCTAATGTCCGTAATAATCCTTGTTGTTTTGCCCAACGACCATTCCCATCCATAATAATGGCGAGGTGTTTGGGTAAATTATTTTTATTTATAGAGTCTTCTAACTTCATTTATTCGTA
>CALPQA020000009.1 GCA_943325595.2 Auritidibacter sp. Marseille-P8566 | reverse complement strand
TTGCCTGGAAATTGTAAACTTAAAATTTGAATAAATCCTCCATTTACTGCAATTTTTAATTCTTTTTTGGAAGCAAAAATTTGACCTATTTTTTCGGAATGAACTTCTTCAATAATTTTTGCCTCATATATTTTTACATTCCACTCTTGTTCATTGTCTTTAAAAAAGCACCAAGCGGCTGGATAAGGAGAAAGGCCCCGAATTAAATTATGGATTTCTTTTGCTGGTTCTGTCCAATCAATCTTGCAATTTTCCTTATCTAGTTTGTAAGCAGTTTTGATATCAAAATTGTTTTCTTGAATTTTTGGATTTACTTTTCCTTGTTCTATTAATTGTAAAGTCTCAATAACAGTAGCGCCTCCTAAATTCATCAATCGGTCGTGCAATTGTCCTGCATTTTCATCATCACCTATTTCAATTTCAGAACTTAATATCATTGCACCTGTATCAATTTTGTCATCAATATAAAAGGTAGTAACTCCAGTTTTCGTCTCGCCATTGATAATCGCCCAGTTGATTGGTGCTGCCCCACGATAATTCGGTAATAAAGAGGCGTGCAAATTAAAGGTACCGTATTTAGGTAATTCCCAAACCACTTTCGGCAACATTCTAAAAGCTACAATTATTTGTAAATTAGCGTTAAGCGCTTTTAATTCGGATAAAAAAGCCTCATCTTTCAAATTCGTAGGTTGCAAAAGAGGTAAGTTATACCCTAAAGCATATTCTTTTACTGCTGAATACTTTATCTTTTGACCGCGACCCGCAGGTTTGTCGGCAGCGGTAATAACTCCAACAACTTCATAGTTGTTTTTTATAATGGTGTCTAAAATGCCCACGGCAAATTCAGGAGTTCCCATAAAAACGATGCGTAATTTTTCCATTATGATTTTAAGGTATATTTATTATTTGAAAGGATGATTATGAATTCATTTTCCAATAATTGTTGCAGTGCAAAGATAATTGCATCTGTTGATTTTTTTGTGTGAATTTGAATTTCTCTCGAATTCATCGGTGCGATTTTTAGTAAAGCTACTATTGTTTCAGAAATATCTTCCGTTTTTATTTCTGTTTTGGTTTGCCCAATGCAATAGGAACAAATACCACAATTTTCATCTGATTTCTCTCCGAAATAATTTAAAATCATCTTGCTTTTGCAATTCTCCGTGTCTTTTACAAACGATAAAACCGATTGTAATTGCGCTGTTTTTAGATTGTTTTGCGTTTCTAAGTATTTTGAAACAGTATTAATCGTGCGTTCATCTTCCCGAATTACATTAAAAATCAAACGAGTATCATTACTTTTCGCTTGGTAATCGATAACGCCTTTTTCTTTTAACTGATGTAATAATGCATTTACGGCACTTTCAGTAGTGTCTGCTTTTTTTGCAATTAACGCCATGTTTAAATTGGCAGGAACTTCATAAATACCTGGATAGGAGCGAAGCAAATTTAAAAGTATTGGCTCATCTTTAGTATTCAAACTCATATACCGAATCACTTCTTTCGATGGAATGATAAACTGAACGGTCACTTTTTCTGAAAATTCTTGCGACAAAGTGATAATTCCCTGTCGGTCTAAAAATTGCATGGCATTATAGGTTTTCAAAATCGGAAAGTCATATTTTCCACAAAACTGATTCAAATTAAACGAAAACTGCTCCTCAATTCCTTCGCCATAAGCGATTTGGAAATAATTACACAATTTCACGTACATTGTATTCAAGAATTTTTTATCAGGCAAAACCGCAATAAACTGACTTTCGGCTTGCGATTTATCAGAAGGACTGGTCAGCAAAACAGCAAATGCTTTTTCTTCGTTTCGTCCAGCGCGTCCTGCTTCTTGATAGTAATTCTCTATATTTTCGGGCAACTGAATATGGATTACGGTTTTTACATTGGCTTTATCAATTCCCATTCCAAACGCATTGGTAGCCACAATCACTTGTGCTTCTTCATCCATCCAAAGCTGCATGTTTTTGTCTTTTTCTTTTGCTGATAAACCGCCATGATAATATGTCGATTTAAAACCCAATGCCTGTAATTGTGAGGAAACATCCAAACATGATTTTCTATTTCGAACATATACAATAGAAGGTTCTGGATTTTTTCTTAAAATTTGTTCCATCCGAAACAGTTTGTCTTCGGCCTCAATCACAAAATAGGCTATATTTTCTCTTTTGAAAGACTTCTGAAAAACAGCGGTTTTCTCCAATCCCAATTGCAAAATTACATCTTCTTGAACTCTCTTCGTTGCCGAAGCCGTCAGTGCGATAAAAGGAACTTTTGGAAAATGCGTTTTTAAATTCGAGATTTTCAGATACGAGGGACGAAAATCATGCCCCCATTGCGACACACAATGCGCTTCATCAATGGCGATAATAGTTATGGGTAACATTTTAATTCGCTCTAAAATCCAATCGGTTTGCAAGCGTTCTGGAGAAACATATAAAAATTTATAATTTCCAAACTGGCAATTGTCTAAAAGCGCCACCATTTCGTCCGATTTTATTCCACCAGTTAGTGCAATGGCTTTAATATCGCGCTTTTGTAAATTTTGAACTTGGTCTTTCATCAAAGCAACCAAAGGCGAAATTACTAAACAAATTCCCTCGTTCATCATAGCAGGAACTTGAAAACAAATCGATTTTCCACCACCAGTTGGCAACAAAGCAAACGTATCTTGACCGCTCAAAACAGAGTCGATAATCTCTTTTTGAAGCGACCTAAAAGTGTCGTGTTTCCAGTATTTTTGAAGAATTTCTAACGCTTTTGGCATTTATTTTTGCTTAAAGTTTCAGGTTTTTCTTATAATCCTCAAACTAAATTTGCTCTAAGATAAAAAGAATTCTGTTATCTAAGCTATCTTTTGGAACTTCAATTAATTCGTAGCCATAGTTTTGGTACGTTTCTACAAGATGGTCGTAAATCAATTTTGCCTGCTCATAATTCTCGTAACGGGCATCATCACTCACATAAATCTCCTCCCAAGGCGGAAGAATGAATATTTTTGTATAGGTATTTTCACGACAAGCCGCATCAAAAAAAGATGGGTAACTGTCGCCAATATAATGCATATAGGCTAAAACATCTGGAATTCCACGGTCTAAAAACACAATTTCGTGAGGCTCTTTTTGTGCATTCAAAAACTGTTTTTTTCGCCCTTCCAAAAGCAATTCGCTAAAAAGTAACGGATTTTCGAGAAACAATTGCTCAATTCCCTGCTTCTTCGCTTCCATCGTCACCTCCCGCGAAATCTCAGGATAACAACAATAACCGCGCTCCAACAACCCATCGATAATCGTTGTTTTTCCCGTTCCCGGCCCACCAATAATAACTATGATTTCCTTTTGCACTTTTTGGATATAAGGCGCAAATTTACTTAAAGTTATTCGGATTTAAAAAGTTTATTTTTTATTTGGAGCGAATTGCTCGGGCTTTTTCAGGAGATGCAATTCCTGCTGTACATTTCAATCCACGCCAATAAGCGTGGGATTTCCATTTCCATCAGTGCTAAAAACGAATCATTTGTATTTTTGGAAATTTCAAAAACGTATCCAAACTTCATAATTCATAAATTTTACCTTATATTTGCTATAATTTATTTTTAGAATGGATAAGAGTACCGAAGAATTTTATGAAAGATTGAGAACAGAATTAAACAGCAGCACTACTACTTGGCCCGCCGAATACCTGTTCAAATTCATCGTTCCTTCAGACAAAGAAAAAGTAGAAAAAGTAGAAAATGCATTCAATAGTATGGGCGCTGTAATTGAAACCAAACATTCAAAAACAGGCAAATATACTAGTGTTTCTATTGACGTTCAAATGCAAAATGCAGAAGCAATAATTGACAAATACCTTGAACTTTCAACAATAAAAGGTATAATTTCCCTATAAATTATGGTTACAAAATATCAAAAAGAAATAGCAAACGATGTTGTTTTTAATTTAGAATACAATTCCGAAAGAAAACACCTGATCATTCCAGAATACGGTCGTCATTTGCAAAAATTGATTGAACAAGCCACCGCAATTGAAGATCCAATTGAGCGCAATAAAGCCGCTAAATATATCATTCAAGTAATGGGAAGTTTAAATCCGCATCTTCGTGATGTGCCTGATTTTCAACACAAACTTTGGGACCAACTTTTCATTATGTCCGACTTCAAATTGGATGTAAATTCACCGTATCCAATTCCATCAAGAGAAGTTTTACAACTCAAACCAGAAATATTAAAATACCCACAAAATTTTCCAAAATACCGTTTTTATGGCAATAACATCAAATACATGATTGATGTTGCTAACAAATGGGAGGAAGGAGAAATGAAGTTGGCATTGGTGAAAGTAATTGCCAACCACATGAAAAAGTCCTACTTGAGTTGGAACAAAGACACTGTAAAAGACGATGTTATTTTTGAACATTTGTACGAACTTTCAGACGGAAAAATTGATATGCGCCAAAGTAAAGAAGAACTTTTGAACACGACGGATTTAATGCGTACCAACAAAAGAGTTTCTAATAAAGTGACTTCGCCAGGAGCGCTTATTAAACCTAAAATTACCAAAACTGGCAAACCTAATAACCCAATTCACAAAAACCAAAACAGAAAACCATTGTAAAATCAGTTATTTGCAAATTAATAGTAAGAGCATTTAACTCATAATTCATAATTCAAAAATATGGGAACATTTAAAATAGAAGGCGGCATCCGTCTAAAAGGCGATATCACTCCACAAGGAGCAAAAAACGAAGCGTTACAAATCTTGTGTGCCGTACTTTTAACTCCTGAAAAAGTTACAATTAACAATATTCCCGACATTATTGATGTCAATAAATTAATTACTTTATTAGGTAATTTAGGGGTTAAAATTCAAAGAAATTCTCGCAGTTCAATTACTTTCCAAGCTGACGAAGTAAATATTGGCTATTTAGAAACCGAAGCATTCAAAAAAGAAGGTGGTTCCTTAAGAGGTTCTATCATGATTGTTGGGCCACTTTTAGCCCGTTTCGGAAAAGGATACATTCCAAAACCAGGTGGAGATAAAATTGGACGAAGAAGATTAGACACCCACTTTGAAGGTTTTATAAACCTTGGAGCAAAATTCCGTTACAACAGAGAAGACCATTTTTATGGTGTAGAAGCAGTTGATGGTTTGGAAGGTGCCGATATGTTATTGGATGAAGCATCAGTTACAGGAACCGCAAATATTGTAATGGCTGCCGTATTGGCAAAAGGAAAAACAACCGTTTACAATGCAGCTTGCGAACCGTATTTGCAACAATTATGTAAAATGTTGAATTCGATGGGAGCCCAAATTACGGGCGTAGGTTCTAATCTATTGACTATCGAAGGAGTTACAAGTTTAGGAGGTTGCGAGCACCGAATTCTTCCAGATATGATTGAAATTGGTTCATGGATTGGACTTGCCGCCATGACAAGAAGCGAAATCACAATCAAAAATGTAAGCTGGGAAAACCTTGGGGTAATACCAAATACGTTCAGAAAGCTAGGAATTACACTTGAAAAAAGAGGAGACGATATTTATATTCCTGCTCATAATGATGGTTATGAAATAAAAACAGATATTGATGGTTCTATTTTAACCATTGCTGATGCGCCTTGGCCAGGTTTCACACCCGACTTGTTGAGTATTGTTTTGGTGGTAGCAACGCAAGCAAAAGGAGATGTTTTGATTCACCAAAAAATGTTCGAAAGCCGTTTGTTCTTTGTTGACAAACTGATTGATATGGGTGCCAAAATTATGTTATGTGATCCGCACAGAGCGGTAGTTATGGGTCATAATTTTGAATCACAATTGAAAGCTACCACAATGTCGTCACCAGATATACGTGCTGGAATTTCATTGTTAATCGCGGCACTTTCTGCAAAAGGAACGAGCACCATTCAAAACATAGAACAAATTGACAGAGGATATGAAAATATCGACGAGCGCTTAAGAGCAATTGGTGCCAATATTATTCGGGAATAATTCCAAATCTAGATACTAATTACCTACGATACAAATTAATGAAAAGCGAACAAACGGCACTAAAAGCAACTTACTTTAGTATTGTTGGTAATACTTCTCTGGCAATTATTAAAGGCTTTGCTGGAGTTTTTGGAAATTCCTATGCCTTAATTGCAGACGCAATAGAATCTACTACAGATATTTTTTCTTCCTTTTTAGTATTGTTCGGAATCAAATATTCTAATCGACCAGCAGATGCAAATCATCCTTACGGGCACGGTCGTGCAGAACCTTTAATTACTTTTCTGGTAGTTGGTTTTTTGATTACATCGGCAACAATTATTGCTTATGAAAGTTTAAACAATATCGGAACGCCTCACGATTTGCCAAAACCATGGACATTAATTGTTCTAGGGATAATTATTATATGGAAAGAATACTCCTTCCGATTGGTGTTAAAACGAAGCATAGAAACTAACAGTTCGTCACTAAAAGCGGATGCTTGGCACCACAGAAGCGATGCGATTACTTCTGTAGCTGCATTTATTGGAATCTCAATTGCTTTGTTTTTAGGAAAAGGATATGAATCTGCCGATGATTGGGCTGCACTTTTTGCATCAGGATTCATACTTTATAATAGTTATATGATTTTTAGACCCGCTTTAGGCGAAATTATGGACGAACATGTATATGATGATTTGGTTGTCGAAATCAGAACCGTTTCTCTTCAAGTCGTTGGAATTATTGACACCGAAAAATGTTTTATTCGCAAATCAGGAATGAAGTACCACGTAGATTTACACGCCATCGTTGATGGTGGAATCTCAGTTAAGGAAGGTCATGATATAGCACATTTATTAAAAGATACTTTACGAGAAAGGATTTTTGAATTGGGACATGTTCTAATTCATATTGAACCCAGTGGCAACAAAAATAACTAAACAAAAAAACGGATAAGAAGTAATTCTCATCCGTTTTTAAATTTATAGTGCTTGGAATCTTATTCTAAAACGTTCAGTATTTTTAACCCAAAAACTACTCCGTCACCTTGATAACCATTTTGGTAGGAACGAACATAATCTAAACGAAAGATTTTGAATTTACCAAAGCCTAAATTATCTAAACCAATGCTAACTTCCGAATAGGGTTTTCTTTCTGGTATGGCAAGTTCATGAAATCCAATTACCAATGTTGCTTTTAATTTATTCAATAAAGGAATTTTATTCATAATAAATCCTTTGTCATTGTGCTCAACGTGGGCCTCAAAGTAACGGTCATTCGTACTATTAGTGTAGTAAGGAAGTAAATTGAATACATTCAAATAACGGTCTGTACTTCCGATATGGGTTTGGTTTCCATTGAAATGTTTAAAATCCATAAAAGCGATATTTTCTGCGTTAAAGAATTTGCCAGCTTTTAAATTCAAAGCTAAATTCCCTTTGTTTCCAATATTTAAATCATAAAATAATCGAGCATTAGCATGGTCAAATTCGTATTTTTTCTCGCTTCCCGCCAATGCTTTTTCATAAGAAAAGTAAAGTGTTGGGTATTTTTCATTTCTGATATTGTATTTACCATCCGGACGAGACAAGTATTTGTTACCAAAATTAAATCTAGCATTTAGCCCAATTTTAACTAAATGATGCGCTTCAAATCCTGAGTTCACAAAATCATTTGGGTCTAATGGATTATTTGAAGAGTAGAAATCGGTACTTTTAACAACTGCATGATCCGTTGTATTCAATAATGGTTTACGTTGTTGATATTCTAACTTTCCGCTAACATTGAGTCCATTTGCTACATCCTGACCATAATTTATCTGGGCAAATTCTAAATTATATAATTTCATGAAATTATTTTTAAAAAATAAGGAACTTACAGAATTTATAAAGGGGCTAATTGGTTCTTTGTCATTGAATTGACTCACTTTTGTTCCGCCAAAAATAGACATCTTCGCATAGTTTTGATTATTAAAACGGTGCGTATATTCACCAGTAACACGCAAACGAGTGTCTGAAAAACCGTAATTTGCTTCGGTATTTATTGTGGTTCTTTTGCCATTTTCTTCATTCCATTTGTTGAATTTAAATCCAGAAGATAATGAATAACCTTGTACCGTATTAAAGCTAAAAGAACTCAAATCAAACATCCCTGCATAATCGAAGTTGAATTTTTTCGGAGTATTTCTGTAATTATATCCCGTTACAATATCAAATATTTTAAATTTATTATGTTTTTTATCAATAGAATCCAAATAGGTTTCGGAATGGCGGTGCTTATAAATACTGTCTTTTTTAATATAATCGGTACTTTCTTCTACAGTTAAGGGAATAGGTCTGTTTTTGTTCCAATATAATGTGTCTTTTTTATTGGCATTTTCTTCAAAACTTAAGATTTCATTGCCAAAGGTTTTCTTTTCAAAAGCATCTGGGAATTCATAATTACTAAAAACATAATTGAATTTTCCGTTGAATTTTATTCCAAAAAAACCTGCATTAAAAGATAAACTTTGTGAATTTTTTGCCCAGATTTTATTTTTTGAATTGTAGCTGTAATTTTGCTTCAAGGTCATTACTTCCAAGAATTCATTTTTCATTCGATACCCTTTGATGTCTAAATCTATGGCGTAAATTGCCCAACTATCATCCACAATATAAATATATCCTTCAAATACAGGTTCGTTATCGCGTCTTGGAATTACTTTTATTTTACAAATTTGTTGGTTATTTTCATCAAAGAATGTGCCTTCTAATTTGTATTTGTAGTAATTGAAAGCATTGTTTGCAATTGGAGAAATTAGACTTAAATCGAAATCTAAGGTGTTGTTATAAAAGTCGTAAGTAGCTGATTTTGCTGTATTATAACTAAATCCTTTGTCGTTGCCACTAATTTTTGAAGCAATAATTTTCTCTTTTAAATTGTCAGGTTTTTCAAAGGCTATTTTTGAAACTGTTTCTGATAAATAAATAATGCCACTTCCAGTAGAGTCAAGATTAGCGCCCATTTGTTCATTTAAATCGACTTTCATTCCCATTATTTTTTTAGGTAAATCTTTTACTTTAAAAATACCTCGAGAATAAAAATCGGCTTTGTATCGGCCTGTTTTATCTGAATTTTCTTTTTTGTTGGCAATGGCGCTTCGAATTATGGCATTTGCAGGATTGTCTTTTGGATTTATTACGACTTCA
Organism: Auritidibacter sp. Marseille-P8566; assembly: GCA_943325595.2. The sequence goes on along the minus strand of CALPQA020000009.1, from coordinate 7,413 downwards.
TTTAGTGTATAACTTTCTTCCAGTAATTTGACATCTAATACATAAGGTAGCTTTTCTATAAGAATTGTAATTTTTTGGGTTTTAAAACCTAAATATTGAAACACGATGGTTTGTTTTCCAATAGTTTTAATGTTCAATTCGTATTTCCCGCTATCATTTGATGTGGTTCCATTATAAGTGTTTGAAGAGAAAATAGTAACAAACGGAAGTGAATTCCCTTTTTCATCGGATACAGTTCCTCTAATTTGTGCAAAATTGGAGAATGTGGCTAATAGTAAAAGTAGTGTTATTTTTTTCATAATAATGTTTTGTATAGAACGACGATTGATTGTGATAATTGTAACAGCAAATGCTTTATTAAGCAAAAAAGATACTAGAAATTTTTTAGTTTTCTTAAACTAAAAGAAATCTACATTACTAATAGGCTTGAATTATAAAAAGGATTGTATAGCCAATTCGTAGCTTTTCATTCCAAAACCAAGGATTACTCCTTTTGCATTTGGCGAAATAAAAGACTGATGACGGAATGTTTCTCGTGAGAATGTATTTGAGATATGGACTTCAACTACTGGAGTTGTAATCGCTTTTATTGCGTCACCAATTCCTATTGAAGTATGAGTATACGCTGCCGCGTTTAGTATTATGCCATCATAGGAAAAACCCATTTCTTGAATTTTGGAAATCAATTCACCTTCAATATTACTTTGAAAATAATCAAGTTCCATCTGTGGAAAGGCGTTTTTTAAAGTTTGAAAATAGTCTTCAAAAGTTAGATTCCCATAAATTTCGGGTTCTCTTTTTCCCAAAAGATTAAGATTTGGGCCGTTGATGATAATTATTTTCATTCTTTTTTTAGTAAAAATAATAATTTTTTAGTAAAAAAAAGATTTATCGGGATTTATGTACTAATATATTTCTAAATTAAAAAAAAAACAATAGTATTAAATGTAAATAGATGCTAATTATTAGCTTATAAAAACGGTTACTTCATCTATTATATTCGACATTCTTAAAGGAGATTCGTCTTTTGAAAACTTTGCTAAACAATTATCATTTTGTAATTAATTCAAATCAATCCAAATCAATCCAAATTGAATTCCTAAAAAATATAAATAGCGTAGATTGGTTTTTGAAACTTTGATAATTAATTAGTAAAAAGATTTCTGAAAATATGGAATAAAAATTATTTATTTAAGTTAATCTCACTAAAAATTTAAGAATTACTTACTAATAAACGGCTTTTGCCTACGTTAAAAAATCAAATACATACGTATACTAATTGCTTAATTGTTTTGAATTTTTATCCTTTTTTCTTTTATAGTTTTGCGTTTTAATATTAATTTAACAAAAACCCTCAAATGAAAAAAATTATTTTATTATTAAGTGCAATTGTGTTAACTGCAACAAGTTGTACTTCTGTTAGTCGCTCTATGAGAGAACCTAATACTCGTTTAGAACTTACTAAAAACGATTTCAATTTATCGGATCAAGTTTCCGCTACGGCTTCAACAACAAAAATTCTTTCTATTGATTTTGCTCGTTTATTTAATAAAAATACGGGTTCAATAGATCATGATGGATCATCTAATTTAGTATCAGCTTCAAGTATTCCAGTTATTGGAAGTATTGTTGAAGACAAAACGGCTAGCTATTCATTGTATGAATTAATGTTAAAAAATCCAAATTATGATGTTGTTTTGTATCCTCAATTTGAAACAAAAATTAGTCGTCCATTTTTAGGGATTGGTTTTATTTTTAAGAAAACTACAGTTAAAACTACTTCTAGATTAGGTCAATTAAAAAAATAATTGATTTAATTTTTGTGAATTTAAAGCATATTAGAAATACTAATATGCTTTTTTTTATGGTTATAGGATAGATGTGAAATTCATTACAATAACATTGTTTTTGCTACTTTTTTTACTCATGCTCAACCAAACAATTTAGATTTTCATTTAAATTCAAAATTGAATAAAAATAAAGAAATTAAATTAATATGCAGTGATTATAATATTGATGCGTCAGAAGATGACCAATATTCACATATTCTTGCAAATAAATTATTAAATGATTTAAATAAAAATGGATTATCTGTTGTATTCCCCCAAGATTTATAAGATGCATGTCCAATATTAAAGTGCGATGATATTAATGAAATAGTTAAAAGCAATAATTTTTACATATTCATTATTACTCTGACTTCTGGAGCTAGAACTACAATTAATGGAACAATGCATCAAAGTAATAAAGTTATTGGTGGATTTACATCCTATAGGAGTTATTGGACAAATAACAGATTTGATAATTTAAGTGCTTCTGTATCTGATAAAATATTAGAATAGAAATGACTTGAATTTATTTAATGTTTATTTATAGTAAAAATTTTCATTTTTTTTTAATCTCAAAACCACGTTATTGACGTGTTTTTTTGTTTTTTATCGATAATAATTCTCCTAATATCGAGTTTGTGGTTTTAAAAATGAAAAGCTGGATTTAAGCTGTAATTTTATTCTTATAAATCTTAAATACAAATAAACATGAAGAAAGTTATTTTATCAGGCTTAGCATTTTTAACATTTGGATTTGCTATTGCACAAAGCAAAAATGGAGCAAAGAATGAAGGTCAAACAGAAGCAGGTAAATGGCTGATTGAAGCCAATACAGCTTTTGGAACACCCATGGGCTCCTACACTGGTTTTAGTTATTCTGATACTGATGGAGATACCGAATACAATTTTGGAGCGGAGGCAGGCTATTTTGTAATAAAAGATTTGGCAGTTAAAGTAGGTTTAGGATATGGAGGAATGAAGAATGATTTAATTGACACCAATATTTTTTCCTATAAAATAGGAGCTAAATATTATATTATCAGTCAAATTCCAGTTCAAATTGATTATTCAGGTGCCACAATTAAAGATTTTGATGAAAATCCTTCTTATTTAGGAATTCAAGCTGGTTATGCTTGGTTTTTGGGTTCTAATGTAAGTGTCGAACCTGGAGTAAGATACAATCTAACTTTAAATGACAATTATACGGACAAGAATACGCTTCAAGTTAATATTGGTATTGCTTTACACTTCTAATTTTTTGTTTAAAATTGAGAAACCTCCATATTTTGGAGGTTTTTTTTATGTCAAAAATGTATATATTTGCTTTTCACTTAAATACATGCACATGAAAAAAATAATAGTAGCCTTAGTAATATTAATTACAGTAAACAGTACTGCCCAAAAAATTAATTTTGGTATCAAAGCTGGTTTAAATGTATCGATGTTAACCGGAAATGCAAATGAAATAATGTCTTCTAATAACGGTTTTTTTGCTGGTACTTTATTAGAATTTAAAATATTAGGGAAAATAGCCATCCAGCCAGAACTTCTTTTTTCTGCTCAAGGTGCAAAATTTGAAAGTAAAAACTTAACTTTTGCAACAACAAGGAAAATGAATTACTTGATTTTACCTATTATGTTTAAATATTATCCAAAAGTGGGTTTGTTTGTCGAAGCGGGACCTCAAGCAGGGTTCTTAATTTCAGCTAATCAGGATGTTGAAAATAGAATTACTAACGTAACTACATCCGAAAATTTAAAAGAGGCAACCAAAGATTTTGATATGTCTGCAAATATTGGAATTGGTTATGACTTATTTGATAAAGTAGTTGTTCAAGTGCGGTATTGTATCGGATTAACAAATACAAGTACGATAGAAAATACAGATATGAAAAATGGTGTTTTCCAACTTTCAGTGGGATATAAATTTTAAATAAATGGCATTTAATATAATTCTAAAAACCTCTAAATTTCGGAGGTTTTTTTATGTAAATAGTTTTCCTTTGTAGGTATGAATTGGAATTCCTATATAAAAAGTTATCAATCGTATTTGCGAATTGAAAGAGGATTGTCTAAAAATACAATAGACAATTACACCTTTGATATTGAGCGGTTGTGTCTTTTTTTGGATACTAATTCGATTTCGGTTTCTCCAATATTGATAAATGAGGAAACGATTCAACTTTTTATTTATAATGTAGCCAAAGAAGTAAATGCCCGTTCACAAGCCAGAATCATTTCGGGTTTAAAAAGTTTTTTCTCTTATTTGCTATTTGAAGATTATAGAACTGACAATCCTTTAGAATTAATTGAAACGCCAAGAATAGGACGAAAATTGCCTGATACATTATCTATAATCGATATCGACCGATTAATTGCTGCTGTTAATTTAAGTACCAATGAAGGTGAGCGAAATCGGGCTATTTTAGAAACTCTTTACGGATGCGGACTTCGTGTTTCGGAATTGGTTTCCTTGAAAATATCAGATTTGTTTTTTGAAGAAGGATTTGTGAAAATCACAGGAAAAGGGAATAAGCAACGCTTTGTTCCAATTGGTTCCTATACCCAAAATTATATTGAGATTTATAAAAATGATGTAAGAACGCATCTCAATATTCAAAAAGGGCATGAAGATACTTTGTTCCTTAATAGGAGGGGCCGCCAATTGACAAGAGCCATGATTTTTACAATTATTAAAGATTTAGCTGTAAAAATTGATTTGAATAAAGTGATAAGTCCACATACCTTCCGACACTCATTTGCAACCCATTTGCTTGAAAATGGTGCTGATTTACGTTCAATCCAATTAATGTTAGGTCACGAATCTATTACTACAACTGAGATTTATGTGCATTTAGACCGAAAACATTTGTCAGAAATCATGAATTCTTTTCATCCTAGGAAATGATTTGATATGGGTTTATTTGGTTATTTGATGATATGGTAATTTGGAAGTTTGTGAAAATTAATAATTGTATAATTTACCACAAAAGAAACAAAGAAAAACAAAAGGCACAAAGGTTTTTTAAAGGTTTAATTTGGTTAATCTAAAATTTGTGTTTTGTCAATCTGAATTTATTTCAGATTCTATTTCATTTAGATCTTAAATAGGTTCAAATTGGACAGATTTTAAAACCTGTGAGTTGTTTAAAGTTAGATTTATTTTAAGGATGTTTTTGTTTTTGACTTCCAATAACGTGATTTACCACGTCCTAAACTCTATTTACCACGTTAGAGAATCCCATTTAAGTGGTTACTAACCCCGTTTAAGTGGTTATGAACCCCATTTACCCCGTTATATAACCCCGTTTAAGTAGTTCGGAACCCCATTTACCACGTTATACAACCTCGTTAATGCACTTCAAGACCCCGTTTTAGTAGTTCGAAACCCCAATTATCTACTTTATGACGTGGTATATGGGGTAAAAGTTTGCAATTTTTTGTGGAATTCTAAAGAGTCTAAAAATCGAAGTTGTCTATTTTGCGTGAGGGGGTGAAGTGAAAAGCCCACAGCGAAGTGAAGCGTTAGCGGAACTTGGCGAGGACTTGCAGCGGAACACCCGACCGAGTTTAGTACAGATTTCCTTGTTTCTAAATATTTTCTAAACGAGGGCACGCCCAAAAACTACTTCTAAAATGATTGTATGAAATGATTCAAAAAAAAAAGGCTTACTAATTTTGCAATTAATAAGCCTTCTCTGAATTGTATTCTTATTTCGCTATGTTAACCGCTCTTGTTTCTCTAATTACGGTAACTTTTACTTGCCCAGGATAGGTCATTTCAGTTTGGATTTTTTGTGAAATTTCGAATGATAAAGTAGCGGCATTATCATCAGAAACTTTTTCGCTTTCTACAATAACACGCAATTCTCTACCTGCTTGGATTGCATAGGCGTTTTTAACACCGCTGAATCCGTAAGCTACTTCTTCCAAATCTTTCAAACGTTGGATGTAAGAATCCAAAACTTGTCTTCTTGCTCCAGGACGTGCCCCAGAAATGGCATCACAAACTTGAATGATTGGCGACAATAGTGACTTCATTTCGATTTCATCGTGGTGTGCTCCAATTGCGTTGCAAACCTCTTCTTTTTCACCATATTTTTCGGCCCATTGCATTCCTAATAAAGCGTGTGGTAAATCACTTTCTGCGTCTGGAACTTTCCCAATATCGTGTAATAATCCAGCTCTTTTAGCTAGTTTTACATTCAATCCTAATTCGGCTGCCATAATTCCACAAAGTTTAGAAACTTCACGGGAGTGTTGCAATAAATTTTGACCATACGAAGAACGGTATTTCATTCTACCCACGACTTTTATCAACTCAGGGTGTAATCCGTGAATTCCTAAATCGATTACGGTACGTTTTCCAACTTCAATGATTTCATCGTCTATTTGTTTTGCGGTTTTGGCTACCACTTCTTCAATTCTCGCTGGGTGAATTCTTCCATCGGTTACTAATTTATGAAGTGCTAGACGTGCAATTTCTCTTCTTACGGGATCGAAACAGGATAGTATAATTGCTTCAGGGGTATCGTCAACAATGATTTCAACTCCAGTTGCAGCCTCTAAAGCTCTAATATTTCTTCCTTCACGACCAATAATTCTACCTTTTACATCATCAGATTCAATATTGAATACAGAAACGCAATTTTCTACAGCTTCTTCTGTTCCAACACGTTGAATAGTATTGATAATGATTTTCTTAGCTTCTTGTTGCGCTGTTAATTTTGCTTCTTCAATAGTATCTTGAATGTGCGACATCGCTTTGGTTTTGGCTTCCGCTTTTAAACCTTCTATCAATTGGTCTTTCGCATCTTCAGCAGATAATCCTGAAATTACTTCCAATTGGTTCAATTGACTCTTGTGCATTTTCTCAACTTCTTGTTGTTTTTTGTCTAAAATTTCAACTTTTGAAGTGTATTCGGCTGTTTTTGATTCAAAATCATCGTTTACCTTTTTGGCTTTTGCCAATTCGTTAGAGATTTGAGATTCTTTATCACGAACTCTTTTTTCGACTTCGGCTACTTTTCTGTCACGTGCTAGAATTACTTCTTCGTGTTCTGATTTTAGCTCAATAAATTTTTCTTTTGCTTGAAGAATTTTGTCTTTTTTGATGTTTTCTCCTTCTAGATTGGCATCTTTCAAAATTGATGCGGCTTCTTTTTTTGCATTTTTAATTAGATTGGAAACATTGCTTTTTTCTAACATTTTTGCAATGATAAAACCACCTGCAATTCCCGCTATTCCTGAAATAATTATAATTAGTGTACTGTCCATGTTTGTTTAAAATTTATATATAAAAAAAGCCTACATTAGATTGCTTGAATAAACTCGGAAATACAAGTTTTGAGCTAACTCATCGTTCAAGGTTCCCAGTCAGAGCAGGGCATTCTATAGTAATGAAGATTCGCTCATTCTAAATTGTTAGTGTTGAGTTTACCAAATAGGAACTAATGTAGGCAGTATCTTAGTTAATGTAAAGAACGTTTATTTGTCGAGATATTTTGCTAATAAATCATTAATCTTCTTCAGTCTTTCGTTAGTTTCTAAGTTATCGATTGACTTGTCAATTTGCTTTTGTTCT
>CALPQA020000008.1 GCA_943325595.2 Auritidibacter sp. Marseille-P8566 | reverse complement strand
AACAGGTAAATTATTCGGTTTTCAAAACTACGATGTCGTTCACGATATCGTAATTATGGGCAAAGGAATGGGCGGAGGAATGCCCGTTGGCGGTTTCACAGCGTCTCAAAAACACATGGATTTATTGAGCGACAATCCCAAATTAGGGCACATCACAACCTTTGGTGGACACCCTGTCATTGCTGCAGCGTGTTTGGCAACATTGCAAGAACTGACCGAAACCTCAATAATGACGGACACTTTAGCCAAAGAAAAACTGTTCCGCATGCTTTTGGTACACCCATTGATTAAAGAAATCCGAGGAGAAGGATTAATGTTGGCCGCAATGACCGAAAACCCTGAAATCACCAACAAAGTAATCTTCAAATGTCAGGATAAAGGCCTGATATTGTTTTGGTTACTCTTCGAAGGTTGCGCCATAAGAATTACACCGCCACTCACGATTTCTACCGAAGAAATTGAAGAAGGCTGTAAGATAATTCTCGAAGCAATGAACGAAATTATTAACGAAAATTAGTCTTTTTTGGAGCTATTCCCGCTGTCATTCCAATCCACTTTATTGCCTCGTACCGAGCAATAAAGCGGGATTTTCCCTTCCATCGGGGCTAGGAAATTCGGGATTTTAAGAGTAGGAGTTGTTAATTAAATTGTTCACAAAAAAAAGCCCTTCCTTCACAAAATAAAATTAAATCCTTACCTTTATACAAGGATAAATTAAAGAAAATAGTATGCACATTAGCGACGACGAAGAAGACTACAACTTATCCTTATCAAAGTTTGAGTCGATGTTGAAAACCAACAAAGTTCTCTTTTTTGATTCCGAAGAATTTGAAGAAATCATTCTTCATTACCTCGACATGGGAAAAGCTGCCTTGGCCAAAAAAGCCTTGAAATTAGCACTCGAACAACACCCAAAATCGACTGGATTAAAATTAGTCCAAGTAGAAATGTTGGTTTATGAAGACAAACTCGAACAAGCAGAAAAATTGCTCAATGAGTTGTACGCCATCGAACCTACAAATGAGGAAATTTACATCCAAAAAGCAAATATTTATTCCAAAAGAGACAACCACGAAAAAGCAGTTGAATTATTAGAAACCGCTTTAAAATATACAGATGATTTCGCCGATGTCTATAACTTAATCGGAATGGAATACCTATTTATGGACAATCTAGAATTGGCAAAAGCCAACTTTATAAAATGCCTTGAAGAAGACACTGACGATCAAGCGGCATTATACAACGTGGTATATTGCTTTGAATTTTTAGACCAAAATGAAGATGCCATTGTTTTTCTAAACAAATACATCGACAAAAATCCCTACAGCGAAATTGCTTGGCATCAAATTGGAAGGCTAAACTACGGTTTAAAAAGATATGAAGAAGCACTTCGTGCCTTTGAATTCGCAACCCTAATCGATGATGAATTTCTAGGTGCTTTCATGGAAAAAGCAAAAGCTTTTGAAAGACTTAAAAAATATGAGGAAGCCATTGAAAGCTACACCCGAACTATCGAATTAGATGATGCAACTTCCTATGCCTTACTCCGAATGGGGAAATGTTACGAAAAATTAGGAAAGAAAGTGCTAGCGCTAAAATATTTCAATAAAACAGTTCACGAAGACCCCCTTTTAGATAAAGGTTGGATTGCGATTACCGACTTTTACGTACGTCAGAAAAACTACCAAAAAGCCTTATTTTTTGTAAATAAAGCATTGAGCATCGACAACCAAAATCGTTTGTATTGGAAACGATATGCCGCTATAAATAAAGAATTAAATCTTTTTGAGGAAGCAGAATTTGGTTATAGAAAAGCGGTAGAATTTGGTGATTACCAATTGGATACTTGGTTGTATTGGGTTGATATCCTTCAGTTTTTAGGAGAATTTGAAAGCGCAATTCAAACTTTATTACAAGCTTCCGAATATTTCCCAGAAGAATTTGAAGTAGAATATCGTTTGGCAGGACTGTACTTTATGATTCTTGACGATAAAAAAGCAAAATTTCATTTAAGCAATGGATTGCGTTTGAGTTTCAAAAACAGAACACTTCTTGAAGAGTTATTTCCTGTAGTTTGGGCACGAAAAATGGTTCAAAATGCAATTAATAAAGCGTCAAAATAAAATTTGAATGGCAAAACATCGGTTCGGTTTGGTAGGTAAAAATATTGGCTATTCCTTTTCTAAAGCACATTTTACAAAAAAGTTTGAAAACCTGAATTTATTAGATTATTCCTATGAAAATTTAGACTTTCAAGACATTGCCGAATTCCCTATTTTCTTGCAAAACAATCAAGATTTAAAAGGATTGAACGTAACCATTCCCTATAAAGAAACGATCATTCCCTACTTGGATAAATTATCTAAAAAAGCGACTGCAATTGGTGCTGTAAACACTATTCGATTTGCTAAAAACGGAAAGTTAAAAGGATACAACACTGATTATTACGGTTTCCAAAAAGCCCTTGAACCGTTATTGCATCCGCATCACAAAAAAGCGTTATTACTAGGAACAGGTGGTGCCTCAAAAGCTGTAGCGTATGCTTTGAATCAGATGGGAATAACCACGACTTACGTTTCAAGAACTTCATCAGAAAATACTATTGGCTACAGCCAAATTAATGCTTCGACATTTACAGAATACCAAATAATTATTAATTGCACTCCATTAGGAACAGCGCCAAACGTAGCTACTTGTCCCGAAATTCCATATGAATTTTTTACACCAAAACACATAGCTTTCGATTTGATTTATAATCCAGCTGAAACCTTATTTCTTCAAAAAGCGAAGCAACAGGGTGCTATTGTCAAAAACGGATTGGATATGCTAGTTTTTCAAGCTGAAAAAGCGTGGGAGATTTGGAACAAAAAATGACTCCAATAAATAAATTAAACACTCATAACGTTTAAAAACCACATTTTATCCCCTATTTTGGTTTAATTATCGAAAAATCTTTGAATTTTGATTTGGCTTTTGTTATCTTTCGGGCATTAAATAATATGAACCTTAAACATTTAAAAATGTTAGAAGAAAAGAATGATAACCTGTCAGTAAATCTTAACGAGACAGATGGAAGTTTAGAAAATGTGTCGCAAGAAGCGGCTCAAACAGAAATCCAAGAAATTGCTGAACCTACTGAAGATCAAGTTGAAATTGTTGAAGTTGCACCTGTAACTCCAGAGGAGACACTTGTAGAAACTGACGAGGAAATTACCGCAATAAGCGAGGAAATTCCTGAAGTAGAAGCAAACGACGTCGCAACTGCAATTACTGCAATTGAAACCGAAAACGCAGCCGAAAACGAAGATGAAACTTTAAAAAATCGTCATGAAATTCCGATGCTTGATTATGAAACTTTATCTATGGACGAACTTGTAAAAGAGTTGGAACAATTAGTAGAAGTTGAAAAAGTAATGTCGGTTAAAGATCATGTTGAAGAACTTAAAAATTCTTTTCTTGCAAAATACAATCATTTTATTGAAGAGAAAAAAGAGGAATTCATTGCTGAAAACCCTGAAAGCACCGAAGAATTTCAATACCATTTGCCTTTAAAGTCAAAATTTGACCAATTATATACTCTTTTTAGAGAAAAAAAGAATGCCCATTTTAAAAGTTTACAAAACAATTTAAAAACCAACTTAGAATTGCGTTTGGCTATTGTAGAGGAATTGAAAGAACTTATAAACCCACAAGAAAACATTAAAGACACTCTAAAACACTTTAATGAATTAAGAGAACGTTGGAAAAATACGGGTTCAATTCCAAAAGACAAATACAACCACGTTTGGAATAATTATCATTTTCATGTTGAAAATTTCTATGACTATTTGCACTTAGATCGTGAGGCAAGAGACTTGGATTTCAAACATAATTTAGAGTTAAAACAAAAAATTGTAGCCCGCGTTGAAGAATTAGTTTTAGAGGCAGATGTCAATAAAGCGTTCCGCGAATTGCAAGATTTACATAAAATTTGGAAAGAAGATATCGGTCCGGTTTCAAGAGAACACCGTGAAGAAATTTGGAATAAATTTAGCGATTTAACCAAGCAAATGCACGATAAAAGAGAACTTTTATTTGAAGCACAAAGAGGTACTGAAAGTGAAAACTTGGCTAGTAAAAAAGATATTATTGCTCAAATTGAAGCGTTAGCAACTGAAAAAGTAGCTGTTCATAGTCAGTGGCAAGGTCAAATTGACAAAGTTGAAGCGTTAAGAAATGCCTTTTTTGCTGCTGGAAAAGTACCTGCAGACGTAAACGAAAGTACCTGGGCTGCATTCAAAACTGCAGTTCGTAATTTTAATTCTTTTAAAAATTCATTTTACAAAGACATTAAAAAAGAACAACAAGACAATTTAAACAAGAAAACGGAATTAGTAGCAAAAGCAAAAGCACTTCAAGCAAGCGAAGACTTTGCAACAACTACCCCATTAATGAAGCAAATTCAAGAAGAATGGAAATTGATTGGACATGTTCCAAGAAAATATTCAGATGCAATTTGGGCAGAATTTAAAGCAGCATGTAATCATTATTTTGATATTTTAAAAGCTCAAAAAACAGAAGTAAATGTTGATGAAGTTGAAGCTTTTGAAAAGAAAAAAGCCTATTTAGAAACCTTGAGAGCTTTTCAATTAATTGGCGAACACAAAGCCGATTTAGATGCCATAAAATTGCACATCGAAACATGGAAAGGATTTGGAAAAGTACCTTTTGCAAGACGTCATATTGAAGGAAAATTCAATAAAATCTTGGATGCCTTATTTGAGAAATTAAGCTTAAGCAAAAAAGAAACTGACATGGTTCGTTTTTCAAATAGAGTTGGTAATTTATCTGAATCTAATGACACTAGAAAATTAGAAAACGAAAAAATATTCTTAATGCGCAAAATTGAAGAAGTTCAAAATGAAATTTTCCAATTAGAGAATAACATTCAGTTTTTTGCAAATACTAGAAATGCTAAAAAAGAAAATTCTATAGTTTTAGAAGTTCGCAAAAACATCGCAATTCATAAAGAAAGTTTAGATGTTTGGAAAGAAAAACTAAAACAAATACGCAGTATAAAAGTTGAATAACTTCTATTAAACAGCCTTAAAAACCTCGCATATAGCGGGGTTTTTTTATAATTAGAAATGAATATGATAATTATCATTTTAATTATTTTGAAGTAACTGTAATTTTGGTTAGTTAAAAAAAACTGCGAAATGAATACTTCACTTCTTCAAAAATACAACGTTCCAGGACCTCGTTATACTAGCTATCCCACGGTTCCTTATTGGGATGAAAGCAGTTTCAATCACGAAATTTGGTTAGAAACATTGAAGAAATCATTCATTGAAAGCAATTCTACCGAAGGAATAAGTCTCTATATTCATTTGCCCTTTTGCGAAAGCTTGTGCACTTTTTGCGGTTGTAACAAAAGAATTACCAAAAATCATAGTGTAGAAAATCCTTATATAGAAGCTGTTTTGAAGGAATGGGCCTTATATTGTGCAATTCTTGAAGAAAAACCATTAATCAAAGAAATCCATTTAGGAGGAGGAACTCCAACATTTTTCTCGACAGATAGCTTAGAAAATCTAATAAACGGGATTTTTTCTCATGCAGAAAAAGCACCAAATTACGAATTCAGTTTTGAAGGTCATCCCAACAACACAACCCGGGAACATTTACAAAAACTATACGATTTAGGGTTCCGAAGAGTCAGTTATGGAGTACAGGATTACTCTGAAAAAGTACAAAAAGCAATTCACAGAGAACAACCTTTTCAAAACGTAGCCAGAGCTACATTTTGGGCAAGAGAGATAGGTTATACATCAATTGGGCATGATATTATTTTTGGATTGCCTTTTCAAGAAATTGAAGACGTAATTGATACCATTGAAAAAACGAAATCTTTACAACCAGACAGGCTCGCCTTTTACAGTTATGCACACGTGCCCTGGATTAAGGGAAATGGACAACGAGGATTTAAAGATGAAGACATTCCAAAAGACGAAGAGAAAAGAATGCTGTATGAAATTGGCAAAAAATCACTTTTTGAGAATGGCTATTATGAAATAGGAATGGATCATTTTGCATTAAAAAACGACAGTTTATACCACTCTTTTAAGACAGGAAAATTACATCGAAACTTTATGGGGTACAGCTCCTCAAAAACACAATTAATGATTGGTTTAGGAGTTTCATCGATTAGTGATAGTTGGTACAGTTTTGCTCAAAATGTCAAAGACTTAGAAACCTATTACCAACTTTTAGATTTGAATAAATTACCCCTTTTTCGAGGCCATTTATTGAAAGTCGAAGACCTCATCATTCGAAAACACATTCTGAATTTGATGTGCCGATTTGAAACTTCATGGGATAATCCTGCAACTTATTTTGAAGAAATTCCAGAAATTTTAACTGAATTAAGAGAAATGGAAAAAGATGGATTACTACTTATTGGAGATAAAAAAATTACAGTCACTGAAGCAGGAAAACCATTTGTTCGTAATATTTGTATGGGTTTTGACTTATTGCTAAAACGAAAAGCACCAGGAACTCAGTTGTTTTCTATGACAATATAATTTTAATGACAATTGGGTTGTTCTTGAACGAACAAACTCATGTTTGATGGAGAAATATATGGAATTCCTAAACCTAGGCCTCTCAATATAAATACAATTCCTAAAAACACCGCAACGTATGGAATAACTCTTTGGATTTTATTTCGAATTGGCAACGTCAAAAAAGCACTAAGATAAACGACGCTGCTCATCATTGGAACAGTTCCAAGTCCAAATAAAATCATATAGAAGGCACCGTAAACTGGGCTTTGCATCGCAATTGCACCAAACAAAGCAACATAAACCATTCCGCAGGGCAAAAAACCATTCAGTAAACCAATAGTAAAGAACGACTTGTAACTTTTGTTTCTAAATTGACTTCCTAAAGCGGTTTTTACTTTCGATATAAATTTAAAAATAGGCTTCGAAAAATTGTATTTAGCAATTACTTTTTCGGGTATTAAAATTATTAAAATCATTGCAATTCCAATAAAAATGGAAAGTTTTTGTTGTAATCCAGCCATCAAAATTCCTTTTCCTAATAACCCAAAAATAAGTCCAATTGTTGCATACGCAGTCAATCTTCCAATATGATATGTAATTATTTGAGTCACTTTCTTCGCTTGATTATTTTGATCTACGGGTAACATCATAGCTATAGGGCCACACATTCCGATGCAGTGAAAGCTTGATATAAGTCCAAAAATGAAAGCTGTGAATAGCATGTGATTTTACACTAATTAATATAAATAGTTTCTTTTGTGAGATAGGACTTTCCTTCGTATTGCCATTCCATATTAATGTCCCATCGACCGCCTACCAAATTTGAATTAGGTATGAGCAAAGTTGGATTAGATATTGAAATCGGAACTTCAAAATCTAATTTTTTGTTAGACGGTCTATACAGGGACACTATTCCTTTTATTTTTTTTGGTGCAAATTCTTTAGAAAAAACAATTGTGATACCCACTTTTGACACTGTAATTATTGGCTTTTGAACCAAGTCATTTGCATTTTGAACTCTTTTCATCTCGTCTCCAAAATGTGCGTCATGTTTATAGTATTCTTCAACTACCAAATCATTATCGTACTTTGAATTCGATTGCACTTGAAAAACAAAGTATAAAATAAAGGTCATGAATAATGCAAAAGCAATTACAATAGAAGTTCCCCAGTTAATTTTCATTGTTTATTATATTTAATTTATTCTAATTAAAACTTCGAGGACTTAAAAAGTTAGTCGTACTCGATTCGATTTTTTTGTTGCCATCATAAACATCAATTTTAATTTTAGTTTTATCGCTTTCCAATAAAAATTGATTGATTTCAATAAATAAAGTACCTTCATTCATTCCTTGTCTAGGAACTTTTAAATCCTGAACTCCTACAACTTTCAAATTACCTTTGATTCCATCCAACTTAAAGTGAATATCGTTAAAATCATTATTGGTTTTATTAATAATTTTAAACGTGTAAACATTACTAATGTTGTCGCCTTTATGTTGGTATAGTTGTCCTGGAAGCCTCAATATCGTTGCTTCAATATCAGTTCTAAGAAATAATAATCCAACTAAAACTCCAATTAAAATAAATAGAACAGAAGTATAGCCTTTCATTCTAGTTGTAAATTTGAATTTTGATTTTTTTTCAATTTCATCCTCAGAAGCATAGCGAATTAACCCTTTTGGCAAACCTACACTTTCCATTATTGAATCACATTCATCTATACAGGCCGTACAATTAATACATTCAAGTTGTGTCCCGTTTCTAATGTCAATACCTGTTGGACAAACATGCACACAAAGTTTGCAGTCAATGCAATCGCCTTTTCCTGTGGTTGCTCTATCTTCATTTTTATTGAATTTGGCGCGTCCAACTTCTTTTTCGCCGCGAACAAAATCATAAGCAACATTTATAGATTTATTGTCTAATAATACGCCTTGTAATCTACCATAAGGGCACGCAATTATACAAACTTGTTCTCTGAACCAAGCGAAAATAAAATAGAAAACACCTGTAAATATTGACAATGAAATTAAAGTGCTTACGTGATTCGCTGGTCCTTCCTCAATCATTTTTAGTAATTCGTCGCTACTTATAAGATAAGCCAAAAAAACGTTGGCAATCAAAAAAGAAATGATAAGAAATACAGACCATTTAATACCTTTTTTTCTAATTTTTTCTGCGTTCCATTCTTGTTTTGACAAGCGAATTTGAGCGCCACGATCTCCTTCAATCCAATATTCAATTCTACGGAAAACCATTTCTAAAAATATGGTTTGTGGACAAATCCAACCACAAAATATTCGCCCAAAAATTACTGTAAATAGAATTACGAATACGACTCCCACAATCATGAAAAGCACAAACAGATAAAAATCTTGTGGCCAGAATGGAAATCCAAAAATATTGAAACGACGTTCTAAAACATTGAACATCATAAACTGATTGCCATTAATTTTTACAAAAGGATTGGCAATAAGTACAATTAGTAGAAAATAACTTACCCATTTTCTATATTCATAGAATTTTCCCGAAGGCTTTTTTGGAAAAATAAATTTTCTATGTCCTTCTTCATCAATCGTTCCGATGGTATCTCTAAAAGCTTCGTCTAGTAACTTTGACATCTTATTGTATGTTTAAAACACGGTTATAAGAAATATTATATTCCTATTTAATGTAAAAACTTTTGTCAAGAAAATCTTCAACAAACGTTTTTTTGTAACTATTTTTTAACTTTTAAACTATCGGTTTTTATAGCAACTGGAGCCCCTGTTTTTGGTGCATTTGGATCAACCCAAATTTCTCCGTCTGGTGCTTTTGGGTCTTTCGGATTACTTCCATGCAAAGACAATACATAGCTCGCCACTTTTTGCATATCTTTTGGTTTCAAGGTTGCTTTCCAAGATATCATCCCTTTACCGTCCCGTCCTCCATTAACTAAAGTGTGAAAAACATTTTTGATTCCGCCACCTAAAATCCAATAATCATCAGTTAAATTTGGTCCAATTTGACCACCGGCATCAACTCTGTGGCATGGAATGCAATTGGCTGAGAAAATAGTTTTACCCGCTGCTAAATTCGCAGGATCTGTCAATAATGTTACTGTTTTTTCATCCATCAAGTCAGGAGCCGTTTTCATGTATTCGGCAACTTCAATTTTGGCTTGAGCCATTTCTTTTTTAAGTTCCATCTCCTGATTATCACCACCCATTATTTCAAAGCGAATCAAGTAAATAGCCGCAAAAGCGATACAACCATAGAATAAATAAACCCACCAAGGCGGTAAATTATTGTCTAATTCTTTGATACCATCATAATCATGAGCCAACAAAAGTTGTTCTTCATTTTCAATTGGTTCTGATTTAGTAAGGGCTTTCATCATTTTCTTAAACCACTCGCTTTCTTTGTAACTTATACTATTAACCTCCTCTAACTTGGCTTTTTGTTCTTCAGTTAATAAGTGATATGTAATTGTGTCTACTGCATTTAAAGTAATTTCTATTGCTATTAAAAGAAATAAAAACACTAAAAGGAAAACAGTTAACATTGGATATTTAATAAATGCCGGACGATCACCAGAATCAATAAAGTATTCCATTGCCCCAAAAACGGCAAAGAAAATGAGAAGAACTCTTATGTATGCAGGGATTATTTTTTTCATTTTATATATTTTTAAAGTTAAAGTTTATTTAGTTTAAGGCTCGAAAATATTTAATTAATTTCAAGCCTTATCCTTTTTAAATTTTATTTAATCGTTTAAAGGCATGTTACTCAGTTCTTTTATTTTATCTTTTTTATAGGTATAAACCCATAATCCAAGTCCGATAAAAAAGGTAAAAAAGATTAACAAAGAGAGTATTGGATAAATTGCAACTCCTGCAATGTTTTCCATGTTGTGTTTGATTTGTTCTAACATGTTACTTATTTTTTAACATTATTTTTGACTTTAATATCCGTTCCTAATCGTTGAACATAAGCAATTAAAGCTACGATTTCTCTTTCGTTCATTGGAACAAAAGCTTCTCCTTTAGCAGCAGCTTTTTTCTTGCTTTCTTCATAACTTTTTACAAAATCGGGATCGTTTTTCAAACTTTCTTCAATTTTGATTGCTTGAGTTCTTAAATCTTTAAGTCCGTTTGCAACTTGTGCCTCTGTATAAGGAACTCCAAGTGTCACCATTGCTTTCATTTTCTTTTCAGTTAATGAAATATCGAGTGGTTTGTTGTCAAATAACCATTTGTAAGAAGGCATAATTGAACCCGTAGAAATACTTTGTGGACTCCAAAAGTGATTGAAATGCCAGTTATTGTTATATTTTCCACCTTCTCTTAATAAATCCGGACCTGTTCGTTTTGAACCCCACAAGAATGGGTGATCGTAAACAAATTCTCCCGCTTTTGATTGTGGTCCGTAACGTTCTACTTCACTTCTAAAAGGACGAACAGATTGAGAGTGACATCCTACACAGCCTTCACGAATGTATAAATCACGACCTTCAAGTTCCAATGGAGAATATGGTTTTACACTAGCTATAGTTGGAATATTTGATTTTACCATTATAGTTGGGACAATTTGAACAATTCCACCAATCAAGATTGCAACTACTGCAAAAATGGTCATTTGAATTGGTCTTCTTTCTAACCAAGTATGGTATTTCTCTCCTTTAATTCTTCCGTTTCCAATTTTTTGTAATTCGGGAGCTTCTGCTAATTCATCTTCAATTTTTGCATTTGCTCTTACGGTTTGAATAATATTGTAAACTAATACTAACATTCCGATTAAGTATAAAGTTCCCCCAACGGCACGCATGGCATACATTGGCATAATTTCTTTAACGGTTTCAAGGAAATTTCCATACGTTAAAGTCCCATCTGGATTGAATTGTTTCCACATAGATGCTTGAGTGAACCCTGCAACATACATTGGAAGTGTATATAAAATAATACCTAAAGTACCTATCCAAAAGTGGAAGTTTGCTAATTTAGTTG
This sequence comes from Auritidibacter sp. Marseille-P8566, assembly GCA_943325595.2. The sequence continues at coordinate 5,067 of CALPQA020000008.1, read as the reverse complement.
AGAATAAAGTTCCCTTTGTCATTCTTGGAATCAACCAGTAAATCATACCAAATGCCATAAATCCATTCCATGCTAATGCACCAACGTGAACGTGTGCAATAATCCAATCGGTATAGTGTGCAATTGCGTTTACATTTTTCAAAGACAACATGGGTCCTTCAAAAGTAGCCATTCCATAACCTGTGATTGCAACAACGAAGAATTTCAAAACAGGTTCTGTTCTTACTTTATCCCAAACACCTCGCAAGGTTAAAAGGCCGTTGATCATACCACCCCAAGATGGCGCAATTAACATAATTGAGAAAACAACTCCTAAATTTTGTGCCCAAGTTGGTAACGCAGAATACAATAAATGGTGCGGTCCAGCCCAGATATATATAAAAATTAAAGACCAGAAATGCACAATTGAAAGTCGGTAAGAATATACAGGACGATTGGCAACTTTAGGAACAAAGTAATACATTAATCCTAAGAATGGTGTTGTAAGAAAAAATGCAACCGCATTGTGACCGTACCACCATTGCACTAAGGCATCTTGAACTCCTGCATAAACAGAATAACTTTTCATTGCAGAAACAGGTAATTCTAAGCTATTAAAAATATGCAAAACGGCAACCGTTACAAATGTGGCTAGATAAAACCAAATGGCAACATACAAATGGCGTTCCCTTCTTTTTAGGATAGTTCCAATCATATTGATACCAAAAACCACCCAAATTAAAGCAATTGCAATATCAACTGGCCATTCTAATTCGGCATATTCTTTTGAAGTGCTGTAACCCAAAGGCAACGAAATCGCTGCGGCAACAATAATTAATTGCCATCCCCAAAAGTGAAGATTACTTAGAAAATCATTGAACATTCTGGCTTTTAGCAAACGCTGAAGCGAATAATAAATTCCCGCAAACATAGCGTTTCCTACAAAGGCAAAAATAACTGCATTGGTATGTAAAGGCCGTAATCTACCAAAACTTAACCACGAAATTCCATCAGTGATATTTGGGAATAAAAACATGAAGGCCAGAATTAACCCTACTAACATCCCAACCACGCCAAAAACAATTGTGGCGTAAATGAATTTCTTTACAATTTTGTTGTCGTAATAAAATTGTTGCATTTCCATAAATATAAATTGTTTAATTGTTTACTGTTTAATCGATTTGTTGCTTAATAAAGTTTCAGATTTTTCTGAATCTAATTTCTCCGCTTTAGACGTTTTGACTTTAGAAATAATTAATTCGTCGTCAAAAAGCATTCTGACTGATGGTGTATAGTCGTCGTCATATTGTCCCGTTTTTACTGCTCTTATGAAGGCAATAAAGAAACCAATAGCAACCAAAATACTAATTGAGATTAATAAATAAATGACACTCATACCTTAAATTTGTGTTAACAAAATTACAATGCGCAATCTGTATTAAACATGACATTTGTCATACTTTGGTTATTATTTGTAGGTATTCTACTAGGAAAAAAATATTAGTTCTTTACAGATAGCGATTTTGAATAATAGTTACTCATTATCGTTACAAAACTAACAATGGTAATTGTGCTGAGGGGCATAATAATCGCTGCTATTAAAGGTAGTAAATTTCCGGTGATTGCGAAAGATAATCCTACAATATTATAGAGCAATGATAAAGTAAAACTCATTTTTATAGTAGTTATAGCCTTTTTTGAGAGTTTTAAGTAATAATTTAGCTTCTGAAATTCTGATGCGTCTAATATTGCATCACAAGCTGGAGAGAAAACATTGACATTCTCTGAAATTGAAATCCCAACATTACTTTGTGCCAAAGCGCCAGCATCATTGAGACCATCACCAACCATCATAACGTTATTGCCTTCTTTCTGTAAATTTTTAATAAAATCTAATTTCTGCTCAGGTTTTTGATTAAAAATTAATTCTGTTCCTTTTGGCAATAATTGTTCTAAGGTTTCACGTTCTCCTTCATTGTCTCCAGACAAAATCTTTATTTTGTAGTTCTTGATTAAATCCTTAAAAAGAGGTTCTAAACCTTCCCGATATTGGTTATTGAAAACATATTTTCCGAAATAAATACCATTAACCTTAATATGAACCGCCGTTTGTTGAAGACTTGTTTCTTTAGATTCTTTAACGAATTCATTTGAACCAATTTGAATAGTAAAATCATTAATTTCAGCCAAAATTCCTTTTCCTGTAATTTCTTCAAAATGAGAAATTTTATACCTTTTCCCTTCGGGTAAAAAATCATAAATTATTCTGCTCAAAGGATGGTTGGAACCTCGAAGAACATTTTTTATGAGATTTAAATTTTCGTCAGAAAGCGCTGTTCCTTCATAAGAAATATTTGACTTCTTATTGGTTGTAATGGTTCCCGTTTTATCAAAAACGATAGTGTCAACTTTTGCCAATTGTTCAATTACTAATGCGTTTTTTAAATAAAATTTCTGCTTTCCCAAAATTCGCAGTATGTTTCCAAAAGTAAAAGGTGCGGTTAAAGCCAAAGCACAAGGACATGCAACAATTAGAACCGCTGTAAAAACATTGAAAGCGGTATTAGCATCTATATTAATCCAATATCCAAAACCTGAAAATGCAATTAATAATAATATAGGAGTGAAATAACGGCTGATTCTATCGGTTATGGTTTTGTGTTTTTGTTCGACATTTTTCTGAAATACATCGTTACTCCATAATTGCGTCAAGTAGCTTTGGGAAACAGAATGTAAAACTTCCATTTCAACAACTTTACCAATTTGTTTTCCTCCAGCAAAAATTTTGTCACCCGATTTTTTGGTAATCGGAATGGCTTCACCTGTAACGAAACTGTAGTCTATTTCGGCATTTTCAGAAATTAGAATTCCATCCACAGGAATAAGCTCTTGGTTTCTTATTAGCAATCTATTGCCCTTTTCAACGTCATAAATCGGCACACTTTCTTCTGAATTATCTCTGTTAATTCGAGTAATAGCAATTGGAAAATACGATTTAAAATCTCTTTCGAAACTAAGGAAACTGTAGGTTTTTATTTGGAACATTTTTCCTAAAAGCATAAAAAATATCAATCCTGTCAAGCTGTCGAAAAAACCAGAACCATAATCAAATACGATATCAAAAGTACTTCGAATAAACATTACGATAATTCCTAAAGCAATTGGAATATCAATATTTAACATCCCAGATTTGATACTTTTATAAGCCGAAACATAATAGCCACTTGCCGAATAAAAGAAACTTGGAAGTGATAATGCAAAAATTAAAATTCGGAAAAACCCACGGTATTGATCAAGCCAATATTCTTTTACTTCAAAATATTCTGGAAATGAAAGCAACATTATATTACCAAAACAGAAAAAAGCAACACCCAGTTTGTAGGTCAAACTTCGATCTACTTTATTGCTTCCAGTTTCATAATTTTCTAAACTAATGTAAGGTTCGTAACCTATTGAACTCAACAAGTAGACAATTTTTTGAAGCGAAACCGTTTCAGGATTAAAGGTAATTCTTACTTTTTTTTCAGGGAAGTTAACTTGGGAAGTACTTATTCCCTTTTGAAGACGCTGTAGATTTTCCAAAATCCAAATACACGAACTACAATGAATATGAGGAATGTTGAGCGAAACAATAGCGGTTGTATCTTCTTGAAACTCCAATAACTTTGAAACAATACTTTCATTTTCTAAAAAATCATATTTTCCCTTAATCTCTTGTGGGGTTGCTCCTGGGGCTTTTTCAAAATCATAATAGCACGTCAAATCATTAAGACTAAAAATTTCATAAACGGTTTTGCAACCACTACAACAGAACTTTTTTTCGTCAAAAATTATCTCATCTTCTACAACAATATTTAACCCACAATGGAAACAGTTTTGTGTGTCCATAACTTTGCTCATTTTACCTGCAACAAAGGTCACAAATTGATTATACTAAATATATGATATTTATCATAGAAATTCATACGTTTGTAGTATCAAATTAACACCATACATCATGAGTAAATGTGAACAATGCATTGTTAGAGAATTTAGCTCTTTAAAAGCACTCAACAAAGACGAACTTGTTAAAATGGCCGAATGTAAAACTTCTGTTATTATAAAAAAAGGGGAGCTTATTTTTGAAGAAGGTGAGAATGTAAATGGTATTTATTGCATAAAAGATGGTATTTGTAAACTTACAAAACTGAGTCCAAACGGAAAAGACCACATTGTAAAGTTAGTTAAAAAAGGAGAATTACTAGGGCAACGCTCTTTGATTAGTGACGAGCCCGTAAATTTGAGTGCAACTGCCCTTGAAGACATGCAAGTTTGTTTCATTCCAAAAACAGAAATCATGGGTTTCTTTGATAAGAACAATCAATTTTCTATGAATGTGATGAAAACCATTTGTGGCGATTTGAAAGAAGCTGATGACACAATGGTTAATCTTGCTCAAAAAAGTGTAAAAGAAAGATTGGCAATTACCTTGTTATATCTTGAAGAAACCTTTGGGAAAAACGATGATAATTCATTGAAAATTCAACTTTCAAGAGATGAATTGGCTAGTTTAATTGGTACTGCCACCGAAAGTTGCATCCGATTATTATCCGATTTCAATAAATTGGAATTGATAGAATTAAATGGTAAAAAAATTATTTTAAAGAATGTTGCCAAGTTGAAAAAAATGGCGGAATAAAATATTGATTACAACTTTTTGGCTTCGTTCCAAAAAACGTCCATCTCTGCTAAGGTCATATCCATTAATGGTTTTCCTAATTCGCCTGCTTTACTCTCCAAATATTGAAAGCGTTTGATGAATTTTTTATTGGTTCGTTCCAAAGCATCTTCGGGATTAATATTCAAAAAACGGGCATAATTTATCATCGAAAATAATACATCCCCGAATTCGGCTTCCATTGCATCTTGGTTTCCATTTTCAACCTCAACTTGGAATTCGTTTAATTCTTCTTGAACTTTGTCCCAAACTTGGCGTGGTTCTTCCCAATCAAACCCAACGCCTTTCACTTTATCCTGAATTCTACTGGCTTTTACCAAAGCTGGCAAACTCTTGGGAACTCCCTCTAAAACCGACTTTTTGCCTTCTTT